>NZ_JBMXVQ010000035.1:0-6632 GCF_053999135.1 Caminibacter sp. | reverse complement strand
CCCATATTACATTCAACAGGTCTTTCGGTAGAAAATACGACTTTAAAATCTTTTTTAAAATTTTCTTTTTTTAATCTGTCTCTTACTTTTTTTGCAAAAGGGTCGTTTTGAGTTTTCCAGATGCTGTCAATCTTTATTTTTGTAGGGTCAACTCTTTTAGCCGCGCCCATAGAAGAGATGATTTTTGGATGTGCTTTTTTAATTAAAGCGATTTTTGCGTTTAAATCATCTATAGCGTCAATTACAATGTCATAATCTTTTATGTTTAATTTTTCTATATTTTCGGGCGTGAGTTTCATATCAACAGGAATAATTCCAGGATACAAATTAGATAGGACGTGTACTTTTTTTTCAACCAAAAATTCACTTCCTATTTGACGGTTTTGGTTTGTAATGTCGAATGTGTCAAAATCTACAATCGTTATGTTTTTTACTCCTGAGCGGTAAAGACAATCAAGAGCGTATCCTCCAACCCCTCCGACTCCGCAGATTAGTATTTTTAAATTTTTTAATTTTTCGAATTTCGAAAAAAGTTTTTTACATCTGTCATATCTCAAGTTTAAGCCTTTTAGCAAGATTTTGAATATTTTCAAATTGAGGCGAAAATTCATAACCTTCGTACAGTTCGTCTATGTTTTCTATTGTATAAGGTCTTTTAAATATTACACCTATAAATTCTCCTATATTCCAAACGCCGTATTCATAGCATTTATCAATAATTTTATTTTTATTTTTCAGATTTAAAATATCGTTTCTTAAAAATTTTCCACGGTTTATATTGTTGTAAGCCAAATCTTCAACCGGATATACTTCGCTGATTCCGGGTATTATAACCTGAACGGCAGTGTAATTTTTATATCTGTAAATTCTTAAAAATTCATCTTCATTGAAAACGTCTAAATTTTCAAAATGCCAGTTTTTTTTATCAAAATAAGGTTTTTTTAAAAAATTTGAATGAACATCTCCGCTTAAATCGATAAAATGCTGAGTAAGATTAAGGGGACTTTTGATGTAGTCTATATCATCGACAAATTTTCCTTTTTTTTCAAGCCCTGTTTGTAAGAGTTCAAGATATGCCTTTTTTACAGCGGTTTCTTTGTCCAAATCACATCCAAAAGCCAAAATAATTTCTTCATCTTGAATATAGCTTGCCGCCATTACAGGATATTTTCCATCAAGCGAGGCGTCGTATATTTGAATATGGGATGAATTTAAGTAATGGTCGATTTTTGGAAGAGGCAGAGCATATTTAATTACTTCATATTTTACAAATCTTTCTATTATTTCTGTTTTTGCGTTGTAATAGGCTTGTTTTAAATCAAAATGAAAAGCCATTCCGTTGCTGGCATATAAATTGTGGATAATATTTATTGGAAAATAAACTATTTCACCTGTTTTCGGATTTGTAAAAGGAATGGAGAGAATATCGAAAATATCGGAATTAAAATCAAACAAATCTTCTTTTTCCAGCTCTTTTATTTGATAAAAATCATATAAATAAGAATTAAGAAATTTATCACCGATAACGGCATCTGGATATAATCCGTTAATATAAAATTCTTCTAAAAAATTTCTTGTAAGTACTCTTTCGCACATTTCCCCGTATGCGCTGGTTTTAGCTTCTTCTTTGGTAAATCCTTTTCCAAAACTTTTAAAAGGAAGGTAGGAAGATGTAAGGGTAGTTTTATAAATATTTTTAAAAGGTTCGGTGTTTTCTTTTATATCGATATTTAAATTTTGTAAAAGCTTTTCCATTAAATCTCTTTTTTCAGTTTCTCAAGCGCTTCATATCCCGTCATATCGAGTTTTATAGGGGTTATTGAAACGTATCCTTCTTTTATTGCGTTAAAATCACTTCCGGTTTCTTCTTTAAAAGCTAAAGGATGAAGTCCTATCCAGTAATATTCTTCCCCTCTTGGATTTTTGTGTTTATGGGCGTCATTTCCATAAAGTCTGTATCCGAGTTTTGTTGCTTTGTAACCTTTTATTTTTCTTGTGTTTGGTATATTTATGTTTAGAATATGTCGATGAGGAATAGTTATTTTCCCGTCAAGTACTTTTTCCGTAATCTCACGCGCAACTTTTTTAGCATTTTTCCAGTTTAGTTCGCTTGGAGGGTTGTCAAAACTTTTTAGCACCTGAGAAAAAGCGATTGAAGGAATTGAGTGAAGAGCTCCTTCCATGGCTCCTCCGGCAGTTCCCGAATAGGTAACGTCTTCGCCGAGATTTGCACCGTGGTTAATGCCGCTTAAAACAATATCAGGTTTTTGTCCGTAAAAGAATTCCGGAAAAGACAAATAAACACAATCAGTAGGAGTTCCGTCATCGAGCTTATAAAAATTTTTATCAACTTTTATAAATCTTAAAGGTTTTGTTATTGTTAAAGAATGGCTGCAAGCACTTTTTGGAAAAGCGGGAGCCGCTATGTATATTTCACCTAAATCCTTAACGGCGTCTATTAAAATTTCAAGTCCTTTTGCTTCATATGAATCGTCATTTGTAATCAAAATTTTTTTCATTTATGTCCTTTTGTATAATTTCAAAAAAAAAGGCTCGAATATGGACTATTCAAAATACCTAAGAGATGATATATCTTTTAAAATTTTATCAAATTATCCTTTTGCCGGCAGCGATATCCAAAAGGATTTTGAAGAGTTTAAGAACAGATTAAAAGATTATGATGTCGGAGTTTGGGTGGATAGTGAAAAAATGAATTTAAAAAGCATAAAAATTTACAACTCTTTAGGTGAGCTTTTAAGTTGGGAAGATTTGGTACTTAATTACTTAAAAGCGCTAAATACATTTATGAGGGAGCAAATCGGAGTTTGTATAAATAAAAATATTCCAAGAATTCTTGATAATGAATTGACATATCTGATAATCCAAAGAAAAGATTATAAAGATTTTCATGATAATTTTTTTATTGCGGTGGATGGGGAAGTGATTTTTCCTATGATTTCAAAAGAATTTGATATAAATCTGGCTATTATAAAGCTGGCAGAGTGGAAAAATCGCGCTGGGATTAAAAATTTGATAAAATTTCAGCAAATCTAAACAAAGGATGACAATGGCAAAATTAGTACTGGTCAGACATGGAAAAAGTGAATGGAACAAACAAAACAGATTTACAGGTTGGGTAGATGTTGATTTGGCGCCTGAAGGAATTGAAGAGGCAAAAAAAGCCGGGCAAAAACTAAAAGAAGCGGGATTTGTTTTTGATGTCTGTTTTTCAAGCTACTTAAAAAGAGCTATTAAAACAGGTATTATTATTTTAGAAGAATTAGACCTTTTATGGATTGACCATCTTAAAGACTGGAGATTTAACGAAAGGCATTACGGAGCTTTGACTGGATTAAATAAAGATGAGGTAAA
The DNA here is from genome assembly GCF_053999135.1 of Caminibacter sp. Lineage (NCBI taxonomy): Bacteria > Pseudomonadati > Campylobacterota > Epsilonproteobacteria > Nautiliales > Nautiliaceae > Caminibacter > Caminibacter sp. The sequence goes on along the minus strand of NZ_JBMXVQ010000035.1, from coordinate 3,260 downwards.
AAAAGAAGTGGGGGAAGAAAAATTCTTGTTATACAGAAGAAGCTATGACGTACCGCCTCCGCCTTTAAGCGAAAACGACCCTAGACATCCTAGATTCGATCCTAAATATAAAAATTTTCCAATAGAACTTTTACCAAACAGCGAAAGTTTAAAAGACAATCAAAAAAGAGCTATGGCAGCTTTTCATGAAAGAGTGGCCCCTTTACTTGTAGAAGGAAAAGATGTACTTATTACAGCTCATGGAAATACGATAAGAGGTATGGTAAAAGAACTTGACGGAATAAGCGATGAAGATATTCCGAAATTCGAAATCGCCACAGGGGTTCCGAGAGTTTATGAATTCGATGAAGCTTTACATATAAAAAACGTATATAATATCGACTAAAAGCCGAAAAATCATTTGATTTTTTGGCGTATAAAAAACCAGCTTCCAAATAAAGAACTGAAAAGATTAATACTTACAAGCATATAAATAATCACTATCTGGTAACTAACGGCTTTTAACGGATTAGCTCCCGCTAAAAGCATACCCGTAGTAATTCCAGGGATTGCCACGACTCCTATTGTCTGTAGCATGTTATTTACAGGTATCAAAGCCGCTTTTATGGCTTCACGCTGCATGATTTTAAGAGCATCGGTGTATTTTGCTCCTATGGCTATAAAAGCTTCAATCAGTTCACGCTGTAATTCTATTTCTCTTTTTAGTCTTTCAATAGTTAAAGTATATGTATTAAGAGCGTTTCCGATAATCATGCCGCTAATCGGAATAAATTCATTCGGTTTTAAAGAGATAATTTTAAATACGATTAATATGCTTAGAATTATTAAGGTTGAGAGTGAGAGGGTTAAAAAGGCGGCTTTAAAAGAATATTTCGTTCTTTTTTGGGCGATATAGGCTGAATATAAAAGCATAAACAAAATTACCGGGATATAAAAAAAAGGGTTTTTAATTTTAAATAAAAAACCCAAAACAAATCCAAGGGCTGTTAGTTGTAAAAGAGCCCTTATTGAATTTTTTAGTATCTCTTTTTCAATGCCGATATTTAATTTATAGGTAATTATTGAGGGAATTAAAACCAAAATAAAACTAAAAGCTATAAGCGATATATCCATAAAATGCCTTTTTGGGTGGAATTTTAACATAATGATTTGATACAATTTCTATAAAAAAGGCAGGGTATGAAAATACTTGATATAAACAACCCGGGATTCAGAAAAGAGTTTGAAGAGATATTACAGCGCGGTAAAATGGATATAGCAAATGTGGAAGAGATAGTAAAAAATATTATAAAAGAAGTAAAAGAAGAAGGAAACAAAGCTTTATTCAGACATATTTCAAGATTTGACAAGTGGGAACCAAAAGAAAATAAAGATTTGGAAATAATGCCTGATGAGATGAAAAAAGCATATGAAAATCTTGATGAAGAATTAAAAAAAGCGCTTCACTTGGCATATGAAAGAATAAAAAAATACCATGAAAAACAGCTTCCGAAATCCTGGCTTGATTTTGAAAAAAACGGCACTGTATTAGGACAAAAAGTGACTCCGGTAGATAAGGCCGGCGTATATGTGCCGGGCGGAAAAGCGTTTTACCCAAGTTCGCTTCTTATGAACGTAATTCCGGCAATTGTCGCCGGAGTTGAAGAAATTGTAGTAACTACCCCGGTAATTGAAAACAAACCGAACGAACTTCTTTTAGGCGCTCTGTATATCTGCGGATGTCCAAAAACGTATAAAGTAGGGGGAGCAAGTGCTATTGCCGCTATGGCTTACGGGACTGAGAGTATTCCTAAAGTTGACGTTATTACCGGTCCAGGAAATATTTTCGTAGCTACGGCAAAAAAACTTGTATACGGAGATGTTAATATCGATATGATAGCAGGACCAAGTGAGATTGGTATTATAGCTGATGAGAGTGCCAAACCTCATTATCTGGCAATTGATTTATTATCTCAGGCAGAACATGATGAGATGGCAAGTTCTATTTTAATTACCGATTCTAAAGAAATAGCGGATATGACTGTTATTGAAATAGAAAAATTTTTAAAAGAGCTTGAAAGGGAAGAGATTGCCAGAAAATCCATAGAGGAAAGAGGTGCTGTAATAGTTACAAACGATATAGATGAAGCAATTGAGCTTATGAATGAGATTGCTCCTGAGCATCTTGAAATAATGACAAAAAATCCTTTTGAGCTATTGCCTAAAATTAAACATGCAGGAGCGATATTTTTAGGTGAAAATACCCCTGAACCTATAGGCGATTATATAGCAGGACCTAATCATACTCTTCCAACGGGCGGGACCGCTAAATTTTATTCACCTCTTAATGTTGAAGTATTTATGAAGAAATCTTCAATTATTTCTTTTAGCAAGCAGGCAATTGAGGAGATGGGCAAAGAGTGTGCCACTCTCGCTCATACGGAAGGTCTTACGGCTCATGAAAAATCGGTGTTAGAAAGACTTAAGTGAAAGAGGCTTTAGAAAATACGGTTGATTTTTTTTTAAATTTTTTGCCAAACCAGGATTGGTTTTTCCTGGTGTATCTTTTTTTATTTGTTGTTTTTTCGGTGGGACTTATATATATTGCCTCTAAAACATCTGATAATAAAAAAGAATTTGATATTAAAGAAAATAAAAAAGAACTCACTCTTAATCATTTATTAAAAATAGCTTCAAATCCGAAATCCAAAACAGCTGATTTGTTAAGTGCATTGATGCTTTTTAATGAAAATTTTAAGGTAGAACAGAATGAAAAAAAATCTATTATTTTGTTTGAAAAGATATTAAACCACAAAAATAGAAGTAAAGCTCTTTTTGATTATTTTCATGGTACTATCTTACCTGCTAATTTGAAATATAAAGATAAACTTGATGAAATAGAAAGGAAAGCGTTAAATAAATAAAGAGAAGAGATTAAACTCTGTCTCTTAAATTTAGAGCAGCAATAACTTCGAGATATTTGTCGTGGTCTTTTTTCTTAAGATATCTCATAAGTCTTTTTCTTTGTCCAACTAATTTTAATAAACCTAGTCTACTTGAATGGTCATGTTTGTGAGTTTGTAAATGTTCGTTAATCTGATTGATTCTTTCAGTCAAAAGCGCGATTTGAACCGCAGGACTTCCAGTATCATTTTCATTATTTCCGAATTTAGCGATGATTTCTCTTTTTTTCGCCGAATCCAAAGCCATGTTAGCCTCCTGATTGGTAAATTTTGAAATAGAAGTATACATAAGTTTTAAATAAAAAGCAAATATTATGA
>NZ_JBMXVQ010000034.1:0-12696 GCF_053999135.1 Caminibacter sp. | reverse complement strand
TTTGTAAATATTCGTAATTTTTCCGGATATCTCCTTCAATAAAATACTCTTTTTCTCTTGCGTAAAGATTGTAAAGTTTTTCTATATAATCGTTTAAATCCAGTTTTTTTATCATTTAGCTTCCTTGAATTTTTTTATTTCAGCTCACCCCATCTTTTGGCAAAACTCATACCGACTTTCAAAGGAACTTTTAATTTAAAAGCGTTTTCCATAATTTTTTTATACTCTTCTGCCTCTTTTTTATTTTCGATTTCAAATATCAGTTCATCGTGAATTTGAAGAACCATTTTAGAATCAGGAAAAGCGTTTTTTATATCAATCATAGCTTTTTTAATAATATCAGCCGCACTTCCCTGAAAGATAGTATTTACGGCTTCCCTTTCGTAAGCGGCTATTGTTCTGGCGTTTGCGCTTGCGAAATTAAAAAATCTTCTTCTTTTTAAAAGCGTTTCTACAAATCCCTTTTCTCTTGCTTCTAATTTAGTTTTTTCTATAAAATCTTTAACGGTTGGAAATGAAGCGAAGTATTTTTCTATAAATTCTTTTGCCTCTTTTGTTGAGACGTTAATAGTTTCACTGAGTTTCTTAGGACCCATTCCGTAAATTAATCCGAAATTGATTGATTTTGCTATCGGGCGGTATTTTTGAGCCTCTTTTTCACCGAATATTTTCACAGCGGTTTCAAGATGGATGTCCTTATCGTTTAAAAACGCATTTATTAAATTTTCATCTTCGCTGAAATGTGCAAGAAGTCTCAGTTCTATCTGAGAATAATCAAGACTTACAAACAGTTTATCCGTAATAAAAGCGTTTCTAATATTGATTTCGGTGGAAGTGGGGATATTTTGAAGGTTTGGATTTTTGCTAGATAACCTTCCCGTAGCCGTTCCCGTTTGTAAAAAATTGGTATAAATTTTGTGGTTTTTGTCTTTTTTTGCGTATTCTTTTAATGGAATTACGTATGTTGAGAGAAGTTTATCGAGTTTTCTGTATTCAAGTAGTTTTGGCATAATAGGATGAGCGTTTTTTAAGGAATTTAATACTTTTTCATCCGTTGAGTAACCTGTTTTTGTTTTCTTTTTTGCGGGCAGTTTTAAAACTTCAAAAAGAATACGGCTTAGCTGTTTTGGTGATTTTATATTAAATTCCTGACCTGCCAAATCATATATTTCTTTTGTAAGGGTTTTTAATTTCTGAGTTAATTTTTCCTGTAAATTTTTCAGATATTCAATATCAACTTTTATGCCTTCTTTTTCCATATCGATTAAGATATTAATAAACGGCATTTCGATATTTTCATAATCCCATTTTACTTCTTCCCACAATCTGTTTTTTAGTTTTTCATATAATTTTAAAGTAATAATCGCATCTTCCGCAGCGTATTTTGCGGCTGTGGGGATGTCTATATCACCGAAATTTTGATTTTTTCCAACTACTTCTTTAAATTTTATATTTTGGTGGTTGAGATATCTTTTTGCTGTGCTGTCAAGTCCCACGGGGGAATCCGGGTCTAAAATCCATGCTATAATCATCGTATCGGCGTAAGGAGTGGGGGCTTTAATACCGTAGTCTCTTAGCATTTTATAATCAAATTTAAGATTATGCCCTATAACTTTTTTTTCAAGTATGTTTTTAATAGCTTTTAAAGCTGTTTTTTCATCTGTCTGTTTGCCAACACCTAAATAAAAATGGTTTATAGGAACATAATAGGCTCTATTTTTTTCAAAAGCAAAGCTAAATCCTACGATTTTAGGATTTTCAAGACTGTCAGTTTCCGTATCAAACGCTACTATGTTGTCTCCTATTTTATCTGTTATATCTAATAGCTCTTTTTCATTTTCTAAAACCACCGCTTCAAATTCTATCTGGGTGTTCGGTTCTTTTGTTTGTACAAAAAGGCCGTCTTTTTTTACTCTCTCAATTATAGAAGTAATATCTAAATCGATAAGTTTATCGGCGACTTTAAGTACCGGATTATATTCAGGGTATTTAAACTCTTCTAAGTTTACCTCATCAAAAAGGTCGGTTTTTAACGTTACGAGTTTTCTGCTTAAAAAAGCGTTTTCTTTTCCTTCTATAAGTCTTTTTTGAACGGCTCCTTTTATTTTGTCAATATTTTCGTAAATATTTTCAAGGGTGTGATATTCGTTTATAAGTTTTGCGGCGGTTTTTACTCCTATACCTTTCACTCCCGGAATATTGTCGCTGCTGTCTCCAACTAACGCCTGAAAATCCCTGAAATCTTTAGGATGTACTCCGAATTTTTCTTGACACTCTTTAATGCCTATTTCTTTTTTCTTAATCGGGTCAAAAATGACTATGTGCTTATTGTCTATTAACTGATACATATCTTTATCATGGCTTACTATTTTTACTTTTATGCCGTTTTGAGCCGCTTTTTTGGCAAGGCTTGCTATGATGTCGTCACTTTCATATCCGGGTATTTCTATCATTTTAAAACCCATCTCTTTTATTAATTCAATGGCAATGGGTAGCTGTGTTTTTAAGTCTTCCGGGGCTTCCGGGCGGTTTGCCTTATAAGCTTTAAAAATTTCTTTTCTGAATGTTTCTTTTTCTTTACTGTCCAGCGTAAATACCACATAATCCGTCGGAAAGTCTTTTCCAAGAGAAGCGATAAAGTTCATAAATCCTGTAATCATACCTGTTGGGACGCCTTTTTTGCTTTTTAGAGGAGGAAGTGCGTAAAAATTGCGAAATAAAAATCCAAAAGTGTCGATAATGGTAAGAGTTGGCATTTAAAACCTTTTTTTGTAAAATGTTATCATAATTTTTAAGGAGAGAGGTTGAACGTTAAAAAAATACTTAATGTAAAACATCCGGTAAGTCTGGTAAGATATGCAGGAGAAAGTGTTGGAGTTATAGATGAAAAAAATACTTTTAGAAAATATTCCATAATAGATTTTAAACTTCTTGGAGGATTTAAAATCAATCTTCCTCCAAACAAACCCCTTGAAAATTCCGTGGCTATTTCTCCAAGCGGAAACTATCTGGCAGTTGCCGTTACGGGAAAAAGAAAAACCACCGTTTGGGATATTAACAAAAAAAAACTCCTTCATACTTTAGGATGGCATAAAGGGGATGTTTTAAGTATATCTTTTGATTATGAAGATTCTTATATGCTAACAGGAGGGGCTGACGGAAGGGCTTATTTGTGGTCGGTTTCCCTCGGAAAAATGGTGGCGACTCTTCCTCCTCACCCTGATTATATTCTCTCAAGTGCCTTTAGCAGAAACAATCTGTGGGTGGCTACGGGCAGTTATGACAGGATGATATCCATTACCAATATATCTTCCCTTAATATATCCTACCGTAAAAAATCACACAGAGGTGCCGTAACCCAGCTTAAGTTTTTATCATCCGCTAAGATGATAAGCGGGGATAAGACGGGAGAACTTATTGTATGGGATTATGTTAAAGGAAATATTATCAAAAGACTTCAGGGGGTTGCCGATCAGGTAATAGATTTTACTTTTGACGAAAATGAAGAGTATATGTTTGTAATCACCAATGAAAAAAAAGTATATCTTTATGACCTTCGAGATTATGAGCTTATAAGCGATGAGTTTATAAAACTTAACGAGCTTCCAAGTTCTATTGATTACGTTCCTGAAAATAACACTCTTTGGATAGGAACTCTTGGGGGCAGTATTTACATTTTCGATATTTATGAAGACCAGGTCAAACTCAGTGAAGCTATATTAAAAAAAGATTTCGGACTTGCTTATGAGCTGGTTAAGAAAAATCCTTTTCTAAAAAGAACTGAATTATATAAAAAACTCGAAAATGACTGGGAAAGAACATTGGAAACGGCTTACCGGCTTATGGAAAAGGGAGAGTACGAGAAAGCAAAACAGCTTTTAAACCCTTATCTTAACATCCCTTCTAAAAGGGTTTTTATTCAAAATCTTCTTAGGGATTTTGCTGAGTTTGAAAAATTTAAAACAGCCGTAATAAAAAGAAAATATCCTCTTGCATATTCTCTTGCCAATCAGTATCCTTCGTTTAAAGACACCATTTATTACAAAAAAATGGAAGAAGACTGGACAAAAGTGTTTAATAAGGCAAAAGAACTTATAAAAATAAGAGGAAAAGAGGATGTTGTAAAACAGCTTCTTGCCCCTTTTAGGGGAGTTTCCCAAAAAACCCCTTTTATTCAGGCGCTCTTTAACGATAAACATCTTTATGATGTGGTAAAAGCTCTTCTTATAAAAAGGAAATTTGGCGATTTTTTTAAATTTTTGGAAAAATATCCTTTTTTGTATGGAACGTCTGAGTATAAACAGGCGATGGAGTATGCCAAAAGGTTATATGAAGGAGCTGAAGAAGCATTAAAAAAGGGAGATTACAAAAAAGCCCTTCTTTATGCTCAAATGCTTATAGAGTTTCCTGAATATAAAGATAAGGCTAAAGAAATAATAGAAAAAGTAAACGTAACTTCCAATTTTCTAAGGATTATGGCTTCAAAAAATTACGATATGATAGAAAAATTTGTAAATTCACATCCGTTTTTGGAAGAGAACGAAGATTATCAAAAACTGAAAGAAGAAATTCAGCGTAAATTTGCTTTGGCGGAAAAAGAGGCTCTTGAGGGTAACGTTAAAAATATTTCCACTGTTTTAGGAGATTTGATAAACAGCGAGATATACAAAAATAAAATTATTCAGATTATACGTTCGGCGTATTTGAACCAGCTTCTTAACGCTTTGAAATCAAAAGAGTTTGATAAAGTAAAAAAAGGCGTTAAAAATTATATAGCTTATTTTGGAACGGATAATGAAATAGAAGATATTATAAAAATAGGCAAGAAACTGGGAGTCGAATTTGATATTAATTCTTTTGAGCCTAGTAAAATTTTATCTCTTCACTCTCTTCCTCACCTTATTTGGGAGGAGGAGTAAATCCTCTTTTTTATTAACGTTTACGGCTTCTTTTTTTATAGAAAAAATTTTTTTGTTGATGCCAAAAATCTTTAAGGTTGTTTTATCGAAATTTTTAAGCATTGTATAATCATAAAACCCTATTAAAGGGTTTTCTTTAGCCACGGCTTTTTGTTTTAGAAGTTTTTTTAACGTTTTTTGAGAAACCAGGGGAGTGTCTATATTTATTACAAAAACTTTTTTATGTTTTTTTATTATTTCTTCAAGGGCGAAAAAAGGAGCGTAAGTTTTGGACTTTTCCAAAAAGAAAGGATATTTTTTAAATTTTTTTTCTTTTGCGACGAAATAAACGTTTTTAAATACTTTTTTGCATAAATCGTATTGATGTTTATAAAAAAGTTTTGATTTATCGCTTCCAAACCTGCTGGATTTTCCTCCCGCTAAAATAAAACATGGAATTTTACTTTTCATCTCTTTTAAATTCTCCAGATTTTCCTCCGGCTTTGTATTCAAGCCTTATATCCGTAATTTCCATTTCCCTGTCAATTGCCTTTGCCATATCGTAAATCGTTAAAAGTCCAACACTTACGGCACTCAGGGCTTCCATTTCTATACCTGTTTTTGAGGTTGTTTTGGCTGTTGCCGTTAATTTAAAACCTTCCTCCGTTTCTTCGATATCCACGTCAATTCCGTCTATTAAAATATTATGACACATAGGAATAAGTTCGCTTGTTTTTTTCCCGCCCATTATTGCCGCGATTATTGCCGTTTGAAGCACCGCTCCTTTTTTAGTCTTTTCTTCTAAAATCGCTTTTTTTGTCTCTTTTTTCATTTTTATTTTTCCGCTGGCGGTCGCTACTCTTTTTGTAATTTGTTTGTCTCCCACGTCAACCATTTTAGGATTGTGTTTTTCGTTTATATGCGTTAGTTTCATTTCTTTCCTTTTTGTAAAATTATAGCCATTTTTTAAGGTTAAAATGAAGCACGCTCCATAAAATACTGCCTACGATAAATCCTAAAATAAAAGGAAGTTTTAAAATATTTAAAACTATCATGGTAATTACAAGAGAGATAACAAGTGCTAAAATATCTTTTTTCAAAAAATACCCTTTTTTAAAATTATATATTATTTTGATAAAATATCACTAAAAAAGGAAAAGAAATGAAAAAACTTTTAAGTGCAGCGGTTATAGGTTCTTTTTTATTCGCCGGAAGCAGTACGGATGATATTAATAAAAAACTTGACCTGCTTCTTCAAAAAATAGAACAGCTTGAAAAAAAAGTTGATAAAAAAGACACAGAAATAGAACAGTTAAAAAAAGAGCTTAAAAAGCAGCAGACCGAAATGAAAAAACAAAAAGAAGAAACAAAAAAAGAGTTTGCAATTAAAAGCTGTAAAGGGATAAAGGTAGTTTCTTTGGAATACACATATCATGACGAGGTTATTCCTTATTATGATTTGACGGTTACTTTAAAAAACACTTATCCTCAGGAAGTGGTGTTAATCAGAGGTTCTTTATTTGCCGAAGATAAAGACGGAGTTAAAATTCTTCATGATTATATTTCAAGAAAGGTGGATTTAAAACCGGGAGAAGAGATTGTCATAAGAAAAAAACATCTGTTAAACTCAGAACTTGAAGAGTATTTAAAAGACGAAAAACCTGAAAATCTTAAACTTTATTTTGAACCTAGCAGGGTGGAGTTTAAAAACGGACACAGAGTGGAATGCGGAGGTTTTGGGGGTGTTTTCTAACACTCCGCATTTTTGTTTAATATTTTAAGCTCCCTGCAGCTAAAGCCCGCTTTTAGCCTGGCGGCGACGTTTAGGTCTTTTTTCTTCCAGTCTTTAAAGAATTTATCAACTATTTTGAAATACGTTTCAACAGGCTCTAAATTTTGTCTTTTACACTCCCATTTAAACCATTTGTCCCCTTTTTTAACATGGGGTATTTCTTCTTTTAAAATAACCAGAAGAGCCTTTATTGTTTCTTCGGCTAAAGGGTCTTTTATTTTTTTTAGCCTGTTTATTATCTTTTCGTTTGCATCAAGCCCTCCCGCTTCGTACCATCTTGGGATAATAGCCATACGGCTTAGCAAATCCTGCGTTTTCTGACTTGCTTCAAACAGCGAATTATGGACCGGGAAATCCCCGTATTTATATCCTGTTTTTTCAAGAAGGGTATTTATCATTTTAAAATGTCTAATCTCATCTTCGGCAACTTCCAGCCAGTCTAAGTAATATTCTTTCGGAAGATTTCTAAATCTGTAACAGGCATCAAGCGCCAGGTCAATGGCCGAATACTCTATATGAACGATTGCGTGAAGCAGTACGGCTTTTTTTTCGGGGGTTTCAAATCCCCTTCTTCTTGGAACTTTTGCCGGATGTACTATTTTGCAAAAAGAAGCGTAGCTGGGTTTGTTGAAAATTTTTGGTTTTTTATCGGAATTAAACGAAAATTTGTCCAAATTTTGATAAAAATCATAAAACATTTCAAATTTTTGTGGTATATTATCGCAGGTGATTATTTGTTCGAGTGTTTCATAAAACATAGCGAACCTTTATTGTTTGTTTGAGATTATATCAAAAGGTATTTGAATGTTAAAAGATAAATTTGAAAGAGTTATAGACTATATCAGGGTTTCGGTTACAAGCAGATGTAATTTCAGGTGTCTTTACTGTATGCCAAACACTCCTTTTGAGTGGGAGCCAAAAGAGAATATTTTGAGTTATGAAGAGATGTTTGAGTTTTTGCGTCTTGCCATTGACGAGGGGGTTAAAAAAATCCGTCTGACGGGGGGAGAGCCTCTTTTAAGGAAGGATTTGGATATTTTTATAAGTATGCTTTATAATTATAAACCGTCTCTTGACCTCGCCCTTACCACAAACGGGTATTATCTTAAAGAGTATGCGAAGAAATTAAAAAAAGCCGGGCTTAAAAGGGTAAACGTCTCTCTTGATTCTCTAAATCCTCAAACGGCGGCTAAAATAGCCCAGAAAGATGTGTTAAAAAAAGTTTTGGAAGGGATTGACGAGGCATTAAAAGTCGGTCTTGGGGTAAAACTTAATACCGTTGTTATGGGCGGTATAAACGACGGTGAAATTTTGGACCTGCTTGATTTTGCCAAAAATAAAGGCCTAACGATAAGATTTATAGAGTTTATGGAAAACGAAAGGGCGTATCCTGGTATAAAGAGTGTTAGAAGCGATAAGATTTTGGAAAAAATAGCTTCAAGATATAAATTTAAAGAACTGCCAAAGGACAACAGCGCAAGCAGGTATTTTCAAACGGATGAAGGGTATGTTTTTGGAATTATAGAGCCTCACAGTGAAGATTTCTGTAAAAGCTGCAACAGAATCCGTTTAACCGCGGAGGGGTATTTAATTCCCTGTCTTTTTTTTACGGAGAGTTACAATATCAAAGAAGCTATAAGAAACAGGGATATTAAAAAGGCTGCCGAAATATTAAAAGAAGTGGTAAAAAACAAACCGGAAAAAAACGATTGGCAGGAAGATGAGGTTTCTACAAGAGCGTTTTGGGAGACCGGAGGGTAGGTATGAGGGAGATACAAAAGGCCGCCGAAGAGATAAAAAGTTCTAAGTATATTCTGATAACCGCGGGAGCGGGTATGGGAGTTGACAGCGGACTTCCCGATTTTAGGGGAAACGAAGGTTTTTGGAGAGCCTATCCTATTGCCAAAAAACTGGGTCTTAATTTTCAGGCCCTTGCCAATCCTAAATGGTTTGAGATAAACCCCAAACTCGCATGGGCTTTTTACGGACACCGTCTGAAAATGTACAGGGAAACCCGGCCGCACGAAGGGTTTAAAATACTTTTAAACCTTCCTCAGGAAAAATTTGTATTTACTTCAAACGTTGACGGACATTTTCAAAAAGCCGGATTTAGCGAAATGAAAATAGTCGAAATACATGGAAGCATTCATTATCTTCAGTGTACCCTGCCGTGTCATAACGGTGTTTGGGAAAATACCGAACATATTGAAATAGATATGGAGAAATTTGAAGCTAAAAATTTTCCTTACTGTAAAAGATGTAAAAATATAGCAAGACCTAATATTCTTATGTTCGGGGATTTCAGGTTTGTGGAAAAAAGAGTAAATCTTCAGCTTGCCAGATTTGAATATTTTTTAAGCAGAATAGACGATAAAATAACGGTTATAGAAATAGGAGCGGGTAAAGCTGTGCCTACCGTCAGGATGATGAGTGAAAAAATAAGGCAGCAGTTTAACGCCACTCTTATAAGAATAAATCCTCTTGAAGCGGAAGGTGCCGATATATCGATTTATAAAGGAGCGCTTGAGGCTTTAAAGGAAATTAATTCTTATTTGTGGTAAAATTTTGAAAAAAGGATTATTATGAAAAAGTTTTTATTTTTCGGATTAAGTATTGCTCTACTCGGTGCTTTTAACATAAAAAGCGGTAAAAATTACGTATGCGAAAGCGAAGGGATTTCTTTTGAGGATAAAAACCAGACAAGAAACATTCCCAATACTCCTGAAACCCGGGCTCTTTTAAAACAGACGTTAAAAGATTTTTACACTATCAACCTTGCAAAAGACCAAAACGGCACTATTACCGTTAAAGTGGGCAAAATAGAAGAAAAAATGTTTTATCAAAAAAAATGGAGAGGGTATGAACAGTATGTAAATGCCGATTCAAGCGCCGTTTTGATGCCTGATAAAAACGAAAGTACCAACAACGTAGTTCTTGTTTTACCACAGGACAGACTTATGATTTTTTATAAATGTAAGTAGTTTTAAAGAGCTTTTATGAAAGTTCTTCTGGTTGAAGACGATTTTGATTTAAACGAAACCGTAAAAGAGTATCTGGAAAATTTTTATGAGGTGGAATTCGTTTTTGACGGTGAAGAGGCCGTAAACAGGGCTTATGAAACACATCCGGATATTATTGTTTTGGATGTAAAACTTCCTAAAAAAAACGGATTTGAAGCGGCTGAAGAGATAAGAAAATTTTCAAAAGCCCCTATAATTTTTTTAACTTCCCTTGACGGCGAAAAAGACGTTGAAAAAGGTTTTTTAAGCGGAGGTGATGATTATATTAAAAAGCCTTTTTCCCTAAAAGAGCTCAGGCTTAGAATTGATGTAATTTTAAAAAGGGTTTATGGAGACAGTAAAAAAGTTAAAATAAAGGATTTTGAATTTGATTTAGAGAGTTTTGAGCTTTATAAAGACGGAAAAGTTATACATTTAAAACCAAAAGTTGCCGAACTTTTAAAATTTTTTATTCAAAACAAAAATAAAATCGTTAGTAAAGAAGAAATTTTTGATTATCTTTACGATTTTGAAGAACCAAACGAAGCTTCCCTTAGAACATTTGTAAACAGTTTAAGAGCTGTTTTGGGAAAAGATGCAATTGTTACCGTAAAAAACAGGGGATATAAATTTGTCGGCTGAAAAAACAGCCTTAAAAAGATTTTTAGCTTTATATTTAATTTCAACGGTTCTGTTGGTGGGGATAGGGGAGTGGTTTTATTATAAACTTGCAAAAGAAGAGATTATTCAAAAAGAAAAATTTGTTTTAAAAAATCAAATAAACGAATTTTTAAATAAAAATCCTTATTTAATGAGAGCGATAAGGGGCAATTCCTTTAATATTCCGGAAGGTATGAAAGTTTTGGTTTATATTAATGATAATCTTGTTTTTTCAAATTCTTCCCTTTTGGATTTAAAAGAAGAGTATCTGGAAAGAAAAGGATGGAGAAAAATAAAAATAATAGCCACAAAAGAGTTTCCTTATGAAAAATTAAATGGAATTTTAAAAAGACTGTTGATTTTTAATCTCTTTTTTTTACTTTTTTTAGTTACTGTTTCTGTTTTTCTTGGAAAAATTTTTTTGGCTCCTTTAAAAGAGGTTATAAGACATTTAGAAAATTTTATAAGAGACGCAACTCATGAAATGAACACTCCTTTGAGCGTTATTTTGACAAATATTGAGCTTTTAGATGAAAAGAGCAGACCTATAAAAAGAATAAAAAACGCAGCCCTTAGGCTTAATAAGATTTTTGAAGACTTAAAATATGTAAGACTTTACCATAAAAAAAGAAAAAAAGAGATAAAAAGGATTGAATTAAAAGAATTTTTACAACAGAGGATAGCACTTTTTGAAAGTATTGTTGAAAATAAAAATCTGTTTATCGAAATTGATGCGGATGAAGTCTGTTTGGAAATAGACAGGGAAGATTTAATTAGACTTTTTGACAATCTTCTCTCAAACGCTTTTAAATACGCTCCTAAAAACTCCGCTGTTAAAATAACTCTTGATAAAAAGTCTTTTTGTATAACAAATGAGGGAGAAATAAAAAACATAAATAAACTGACTCATAAGTTTTACAGGGAAAATGAAAGCGAAGGCGGTTTCGGGCTTGGGCTTTATATTGTAAAAACAATAGCTGATGAATATTCGTTTAAACTTAAAATCGAAAATAAAAATAAAAAGGTTAATATCTGTTTATATTTCGTTTAACTTCCTTTTTTATAATTTTAAAAATAAAAAAAGGAGGTTGTTATGAAAAAAGTTATCTTTGTTTTGCTTGCGGTTGCAGCGTTGTTCGGATTTAATTCAATTTCTGCTAAGGATTCCGGAGTTATAAGAGGTAAAGTTGTAAAAGCGTATGTGCAAAGAGGATATGGAAGAAGAGGTGCTCCTTGGCTTTTTATGGATGTAAAAACAAAAGATAAAGTTTATCATGTAGGTATTGCCCCTAGCTTTGTAATTCCTAATTTACCTGTTAATGAAGGAGATGAGGTGGAAGTTAGAGGATTTACACCGCCTTATTGGCCAAATGACACTGTTAAAGCATGGGATATATACGATGTGACTCAAAAAAAAGATTACCCTATAGCCGGATATGGAAGAGGTTCCGGATGGAGATGGAGATAAAATTATTGTTATTAAAGCGAATTTAAAAAATCTTTAAGTATTTTTCCATGGTCGAATACTATTTCGTTCCATGGAATTTCCTCAAGTTTTACCACATAAGCTTCTTTTGTGTCATCACCGGCTTTTGGCATATCAAAAGCACTGCATACAAAAACACAGCTTGCGGTGTGAAGTCTCGGGTCCCTCGAAGGGTCTGAATAGACTCCTAAAAGTTTTTCGATATTAACTTCAAGGGATGTTTCTTCTTTCATTTCACGTTTTAAGGCATCTTCCACCATCTCACCATAATCCACAAACCCTCCGGGCAGTGCAAAGCCAAGGGGAGGGTTTTTTCTTTTTATGAGAACGATTCCTTCAAAATCAGGTTTAAATATTTTAATAATTCCGTCAACCGTTAAAAAAGGGGTGGGTCTTACCCATTCGGGAATGTTTAATTTTTTTGCTTCTTCACAAATTCTCATAATCCGGCTTCTTTTAGTGCTTCTGCCTGATAGTGAGCAATGAGAGGGTCGATTATTTCGTCAAAAAGCCCTTCGCTCATAATCTGTTCAAGTCTGTATAAAGTCAGTCCGATTCTATGGTCTGTAATTCTGTTTTGAGGGTAGTTGTATGTTCTAATTCTTTCACTTCTATCTCCGCTTCCGACCTGGCTTTTTCTCGCTTCTCCTATTTTTGCGAGTCTTTCGCTCTCAAGTTTTTCGTAAACTCTGGCTTTTAATATTTGCATTGCTTTTTCTTTGTTTCTCTGCTGACTTCTTTCATCCTGCATCGATACGGTAATTCCTGTTGGAATATGGGTCATTCTGACGGCACTTTCGGTTTTATTTACGTGCTGACCTCCGGCACCTCCGGCTCTCATAACCTCTATTTTGATATCTT
>NZ_JBMXVQ010000033.1:0-5384 GCF_053999135.1 Caminibacter sp. | reverse complement strand
CTTTTTGTATAATTTTACTAAAAAAGGCTTTAAAATGATAGATTTTGAAAACAGAACAGATTTTGACTTTGATGTAAACTCTTTAAATGAAATATACTGTTATCTCACAGATAAAGACGTTGAACTTATTTTAACAACGGATGAAGAAATAAAAGAGCTTAACAAAACCTACAGACAAAAAGACAAACCAACAGATGTATTAAGTTTTCCTTTAGAAAACATTCCGGGAATGCCTCTTGGGAGTATAGTTATTTCAATAGATACGGCAAAAAAAGGGGCAAAAGAATTTTCTCACAGCGTGGAAGATGAAATAAAACTCCTTTTTATTCACGGACTTTTGCATCTATTAGGATACGACCACGAAACAGATAACGGCGAAATGAGAGCAAAAGAAGAACAAATTATAAAAAAATTTAATTTGCCCCAAAGCCTTATAATCAGGTCGTGAACTACCCTAACTTTTTGCTAACGCAAATAAGTCAGGGCTTCCTGCTTCAACGGTTGCCTTTTGGCACACCTCCACAGGCTCTTTGGATACCCCACAAAACAGGTTTTGCGGGGACCCCTTGGGCTGTTCCATCCCTGATAATACAAATTTTAGCATATTCTTTGCCGCATTTATATCTCTATCGTGAGCGGTATTGCAATAAGGACAAGTCCATTTTCTTTTTGATAATGGAAGTTTATCTATTTTATATCCACATATGCTACAAGTTTTTGAACTTGGAGAAAATTTATCTATTTGAATCAGTTTAGCTCCATACCACTCACTTTTGTATTTTAGAAACTCCACAAATTTAGACCAACTCACATCGCTTATTGATTTTGCAAGATAATGATTTTTTTGCATATTTTTGACGGATAAATTTTCTATTGCTATTAGTGAGTATTGCTTGGCTATCACAGCACTCGCTTTATGAAGAAAATCGTTTCTTTGATTTAGGATTGTTTCTTGGAGTTTTGAGATTTTTGCTTTTAGTTTATACCAATTTTTTGAATATAAAACTTTCCTTGACAGTCTTCTTTGTAAAATTTTTAATCTTTTTTCCGTTTTTCTAAACCATTTGGGATTAGAGATTTTTTCTCCGTTAGAAAGGATTATAAAATGCTCTAACCCCATATCTATTCCAATTACTTTGAAAGGTTTTTGAGTTATTTTTATAACTTCTTCAATTAGAATAGATATGAAGTATTTGCCGTTTTTTCTTGATATGGTAGCTTGTTTGATTGTTCCGTTTTGTAGTAATTGACGATGAAATTTTACTTTTATTCCCTCTTTTGATTTTGGAATATAGACTTTATTATCTTTTACTTTTACATTTTGAGGAATATTGAATGATTGATAATTATCTTTTTTAGATTTAAATTTTGGAAATCCAAGTTTTAATGCTTTTGTTTTTTGTTTTGGAGTGTTTGCTTTTGCAAATGCTATTTTTCTTTCTTTTACGACTTCTTTACTAAAGGCTCTTTTATATGCTTTGATTAAATTATGAATTGAAACTTGAAGAGATTGTGAGTTTATTTGATTTAACCAAGCGTATTTTTCATCTTTTTTAAGTTCTTTTAATTCTTTTTGAAGAGTTGTTTTATTTGGAAGTTTAGTGTCTTTATATTTGCCCCAAAAATAGTTATATATAAATCTACAAGCCCCGAAATGATTTTCTAAAAACTCTATTTGCATTTTAGTCGGATAAATTCTGTATTTATAAGCCCGAAGTATTGTTTTTTGCAAAAACTTCCTTTTTTATATAATTTTACATCAAAAATAAAAAGGTATCAAGCAAAAAGAGCCCATTATCACGATGAATATAATTTGAATATCCAAGTTTTACTCAAAACCCTATTTTTGGACAAGAACTTATTTTATAGCTACAACAGGCGGAGCACCGCTTGAAATTATCAAGCAATATATACAATCCCAAGAAAGACCAACAAAATAATGAGCTTTCGCTCATCCCAAATTCATCTCCCTCTAATTATCCTAATTAGAGGGAGAATTCTTTGCTGGTTTTGGTTAAACGACTTCTCCGCCTAGATTATATATTTTTTTTCTCTCTCTGCTGCTTGGAATACGTAATGCTTCTCTATATTTGGTAATAGTTCTTCTTACTAAATTTAAATTATATTTATCATTAACAATAGCACAAATTTTATCATCGCTTAAAGGCTTGGTTTTAGACTCTTTTTTTATAATTTCCTTTATTTCCTCTTTTATCTGATTAGCTGAAATTTCCTCATCCAGGGCAGTTGAAAAAAAACTTTTTAAAGAAATTATTCCTCTATCACACAAAAGATATTTATTGGAAATTGCCCTACTTATAGTAGAAGAAGCAAAATCCAGTTCATCAGCTAAATCTTTTATTTTCATAGGTTTTATAACTCCGCCCTTAAAAAAGTCATATTGAAGCTCAACTATCATAAGAGCTATTTTTTTTAGTGTAGCTTTTCTCATTTCAAGAGCATCCACCACACTTCTGGCTTCTTTAAACTTCTCTTTTGAATACTTATCATCTCCGCTCTCTTTTATAGAAATTTCAGGATAAAACTCATCGTTTATTTTTATTTTAAGGTCCCCGTCCTCTTTATAAATAATAATCTCAGGAATAATCTCTTCAACAACCCCAAACTCTTCAGCCGGGTTTATTTTAAAATTTTTTATTACATTAAGCGCTTCTTTATAATCTTTCTCTTGGGTAAATTCTTCAAGCCTCTCTAAATTCAAAACCATTTTTTTAACAAGAGAAAAAAGCTTTTCATCTAAATGTTCCATATTATAAAGCTGAAACAAAAAACATTCTTTTAAATCCTTAGCCCCGACCCCTGCCGGGTTTAAATACATAAACCTCTCTCTTACACTGGACACTTTTTCTTTTTTACAGCCTATTTCTTTAGCTATTTCTTCCTCATCTCCTTCAAAATACCCCTGCGAATTTATATTCTCCACTATTTTCCATGCTATTTTTTTTGAAATGGACGTAGGAAAAAGATTGGATGTCTCAATTTGTTCCGTAAGTTCTTCAAAAAAAGTTTTCTTAGAAACACTTAAAGCCTCTATCTTATCGGTTATGGCGTTTTTTAAATTTCCAAACGTAATAAATTTTCTGTTTTTAACTTCCAAAAAAGGATTTTCTTTGGAAATATTCTCAACCTCTTCATAAAGTTCGTCAACCCCCGCTTTTAAAAAAGGCAAAAAATTTATAAGTTTCGTAGAAAGTTTATTTACGTTTTTTTGTTTTAACTTCATAATTTAAAATCCGCTCCTAGATAATATTTTTTAACATCCTTATGATTTACTATATGATTAGCATCTCCTTGCGTTAAAATCTGTCCATCTTTTAAAACATACGCCCTGTCGCATATAGAAAGAGTTTCCCTTACGTTATGGTCCGTTATAACAACCCCTATTTTTTCTTTTTTTAAAAGGGCTATAAGATTTTTAATATCATTTACATTTACTGGGTCCACTCCTGCAAAAGGCTCGTCTAAAAATAGAAATTTTGGTTTTGGCACAAGCGCTCTTGCTATTTCAACCCTTCTTCTCTCACCCCCGCTTAAATTTATTCCTTTTCTTCTTCTAATAGGCTCTATATTAAACTTTTCAAGCAGTTCTTCGACAAGCTCTTCGGCTTCTTTTGGAGGATAATATTCCTCAGCGACTATATAAAGATTGTCTTCAACGCTTAAATCCCTAAAAATCGAACTTTCCTGAGGCAGATACCCTATTCCCATCCTCGCTTTTTTATAAAGAGGTTTTTTGGTAATATCGTTTTTATCAAGAAACACCTCCCCCTCATCTGGAGTCAAAAGACCGCATATAAGATAAAAAGTAGTGGTTTTTCCGGCTCCGTTGGGACCTAAAAGCCCAACAATTTCTCCTGTATTTATATATAAACTTACTCCTTTTATAATAAGGGTCTTTTTAAAAGATTTTTTAAGGTTCTTAGCTTCTAATTTTGACATTCAAACAGCCTTTTGTTTTTATTAAGAGTAATATTGATTTTTAAATAATCAAATCCGTACGTTTTTAGAATATCTTCCAAATCTTCCCCCCACTCTATAAAATGATATCCTTCCTTTTCAAGTTCTTCCAACATTCCAAGGGCCAAAAACTCATCTGCTCCTTTATTATAAAGGTCATAATGATAAATTTTTCCGCCGTAGATGTTTTGAATAGCAAAAGTAGGCGAAGTAACATCCTCACTTAATCTCAATGACTTTGCAAACTCCTTTACAAGAGTAGTTTTACCACTGCCAAGAGTACCGCTTAAAATTATTACCTTTTTACCGCTTTTTTTAATACATTCGATAACTTTTTGCAAATCTTTTATATTTATTACTTCTATTTTCATACGCCCTCTTTTTTTTATTTTATCAAAAATCCGCTCTTAAAGCAGAGATTTAAGTTTATTTTCAATCTCTTCAATTTCATTTTTGTTTAAAGAATTTTTTAGATTTTGAATAAAAAGCCCTTTTTCTTTTTTTAAATATGCTTTTAAAATTTCTTCGAAATCGTCAAACTTCACAAACGCATCAACGGAATTTTCATCTGCTTTTAAAATTATAAAATCAAGCATCCTAAAAAGCATATCCCTAACCAGCAAATTTTCCATAACAAATTTTTTAGCTTTTTCATTTTCTCCCACCGAATATATCTGGAGATTAAAATGATATTCAAGCTCTTTTTTCATTTCTTTAGCCAAATCTTTAATCTCTTCTAAAAAAACTTTACTGTTCCCAAAGTCAAAATTGTCTCTTAAAAATTCCATCTTTTTAAAAATTTCTTTTATCTCTTTTTGATGGTTAATTATCGGTTCTAACATATATCCTCCATATTATTAAACTTACAACAATTCCTAAAAGAGAAAAAATAACGGCATAATCAAATCCTAGTTTTTTCCAAATAAATCCTATAATAATACTTCCTATTCCACCAAGTACGGCAACTAAAAAATAAAAAACTCCATAAACAGTAGCGGTATTGTAAGCATTTTTTGAAATAATAATTCTAAAAAAATTAAAAAATCCGACTAAAAAAATTCCCTCGAAAATAAATGCCGGAACTAAAAAATCAAAATAAAGACTTAATACCGCTAAAATGTGACTTATCGATAGAAAAAGATAAAATTTTTCATCTATTTTTTCAATAAGTAACCCAAACGGATAACTGAAAACCGTCTGGGTAAAATTAAGAAGTATCATAAAAAGAGGTATATACATATAATCAATATTTTCTTTTGCCTTTACGATAAAAAAGCTCTCACTTACAACAAATAAAAGCATAATATTTAATATGACAAGCTTTTTTATAAATGCCAAATCTTTTTTTAAATCGAATTTATATTCTTTTTTGTTTTTTACATCTTTTATAAAAAAGCTTAAAATTA
>NZ_JBMXVQ010000032.1:0-11815 GCF_053999135.1 Caminibacter sp. | reverse complement strand
TTAGCCCCTCTTAGGTGTATAATACTTATATCTAAGTTCTCAATCATCTCGCACTCTTCCAAGTGCCCTTCCCGTTTTGGGATTGAAAGTATATTAAATTTCCTTCCTTATGTCAAGTGTTTTCTTGAAAATTTTGGAAAAATTTGGAAAAATTTTAAAAAAAGGATAAAAATGTGGAAATAACAGCAACAGAAGAAAACAGATTAGATAAGTTTTTAACTCAAAAACTAAACGTATCAAGAAATCAAATAGAAAACCTTATAAAAAAAGGATATGTTAAAGTTAACGAAAAACAAGTTTCTAAAGGTGGAATTAAAATAAAGCCAAATGATAAAATAAAAATTTTATTACCTCCAAAAGAAGAAAAAGAAACCAAAAAAGCGGATTTTGATATTCCTATAATATATGAAGACGATGATTTACTCGTAATAAATAAACCTCCTGGAATAGTAGTCCACCCTGCCCCAAGTTATAAAGAAGCCACACTCGTGGACTGGTTAAAACAAAAAGGTTATTCTCTATCAACTCTTGCAGGAGAAGAAAGATTTGGAATAGTACACAGAATAGATAAAGAAACAAGCGGGGCGTTAGTTATTGCAAAAAACAATAAGACCCATGAATTTTTAAGCAATCAATTAAAAGACAAAACCATGGGAAGACATTATCTTATGATATTAAACGAACCGTTAAAAGAAACAAAATGCATAAATGCTCCTATTGGAAGAAATCCTAAAAACAGACTTAAAATGGGTATCGTACCAAATGGAAAAGAAGCGATAACCCTATTCGTTCCTATTAAAGAAAATTTAACCGCGGCAAAGCTATTTACGGGACGCACCCATCAAATAAGGGTACATTTAACAAAACTCGGAAGATATATTATAGGAGATACCACGTATGGCAAAAAAAATCAAAACATCCCAAGAGTTATGTTGCATGCCAGAGAAATTTACTTAACTCATCCAAACGGAAAAAAACTTAGTATAATAGCACCAATATTTGAAGATTTTAAAAAATATATGCCAAAAGGAATTAAAGATGAAAAGATTGATAATCTCAGCGACTATTTTAATGCTAATAACGGGTTGTGCGGTAAATAAGCCTGCTCCCAAATCAAATCCAAATTTACCAAAAGTGAGTGAATTTAAAGCATATCCTGACAGAAACGCCATGGCGCTTTTCTGGTCACCTGTAAATAATATCGAAGGCTATTATATTCAAAGATATAATGAAAAAAATAAAAAATGGATTCAATTAGCAACTATAAAAGACCCGTTTAAATCTATTTATATAGACAAAAAATTAAAACCAAATACAACATATAAATATAGAATTGCAACTTTTAAAAACAATATTCCGTCTTTAGCAATTGAGACAACTCAAAAAACACTTCCCCCTATGATGCTCGTTATACCTCTAGAAGCCAAACCTCTTACAAAAGGTATCGTTAAAATAGTTTTCAGACCTCATCCAAACGAAAGAGTCGTAAAATATATTATAGAAAGATTTAATGACGAAAAAGCGAAATGGGAAGAAATAGCCACATTAAATCACAGAATGGAAGTTGAATATATAGACAAAGGTCTTCAAGACGGAAAAATTTATAAATACAGAATATTCGCAATAAGTTATGACAGAATAAAATCTCTCCCTTCCAAAAATATTGTTGTTTCAACCTATCCAAAACCTCCGATAGTTTTGAATATAAAAGCAACAATAAACCTTCCAAAACAGATAAAACTTACATGGAGCCCGGTTCAAAATGCAAAATATTATAAAATTTATACTAGCGATTTTGCAAACGGACCTTTTAATTTTTATAAAAAAGTTACCAAAACAGAATTTACCGATTATTTAAAAGAGGACGGAGCTAAAAGATATTATAAAGTAACAGCTGTATCCCCTCACAATACCGAATCTTTATTAGATGAAACCCCAGCCGTTATGGGACAAACGTTACCAAAACCAACAACCCCAATAGTGTCTACAAATCTTTTCCAAAACAAAGTCGAATTCGTTTTCACCTCACCGGATAACAGAGCGGCGAAATATCTTATTATAAAAGAGGAAAAAGAAGGGGTCTTTAAAAAATCACAAAAAAAATTTGTTGTAAATAAAAACTCTTTTCAAGACACTATAACCCCTAAAAAAAGATATACATATTATATATATGAAGTGGATAAATACGGACTTATTTCAAAAGAGCCAGCAAAAGTAGAAATAGGAGGATAAATGCCCCATATAGTAATAGACAGATTTGAAAAAATAAATTATCCTGTAAAAGTGGATGATGTGGAATTCTTATTTCAAGCGGAAAATTTAATAGGGGTAAAAACTCCTATTTCAAAATTTCTAATAAAACTCCAGCCTAAAGAAGACGGAACTTACCTTATAAAATATGATAAAATCACCAGACCTATAATAAGCGAAATCAAAAAAGCTTATGAAGCAATTATAAAATTACAAAACGCAAAAATAATTTTTGAAAACATACGCGGAATTAAAGAAAAACTTCCCAATAAAAATCTTTTAAATATAGAAGACGACTTAAGCGGCATCGATATCGTAGAAGTAGGATTTGGAAGCGGAAGACATTTAATTCATTTAGCAAAAGAAAATCCCGATAAAATCATTTTGGGAATAGAAATACACAAACCTTCTATAGAACAGGTCTTAAAAAGACTGGAACACGAAAAAATATCAAATGTAAGAATATTAAATCACGACGCAAGAATAATTTTAAGTAAAATCCCCTCAAACAATCTTGAAGCAATATACGTACATTTTCCGGTTCCATGGGATAAAAAACCACACAGAAGAGTTATGAATAAAGATTTCATAAACGAATGCATAAGAACATTAAAAAAAGACGCTTTTTTACACTTAAGAACGGACAGTGTAAAATACTTTAACTATTCGCTTAACCTGTTTTTGGATTATAATAAAATAGATATAAGAATCAAAAAAAACATCCCTTACGTAATATCGAGCAAATATGAAGACAGATGGAAAAAACTTGATAAAGATATTTATGATATTTATATGATAAACCATGAAATTTCAGAAGAGTTAAAAGAAAATTTTGATTTTACTTTTGAAAAAAAACTTAAAAATCTCGATTTTAAACCAAAGATTTATAACAATTTTGTAATTCATATAGAAAAGGTTTTTAAAATAGACGAAAACAGAGAACTTATAAGATTAACATTAGGTAATTTTAACAGACCGGAGCATTTATATATATTAAATAAAGATAAACCGGAATATTTTAAAGCTCCAGCTCCAATAAAAGAAAATTATCTTGCCCATTTAGAACTTAAAAGGCTGTTTAATGGCTAAACTCGTAGTGGCTAAAAATTTGTATATCTCCTATAATTCCCAACCTATAATACATGATTCCACATTTTCCATAAACAGCGGGGATTTTGTTTTTTTAACAGGAGTCAGCGGCAGCGGTAAAACAACTCTTATAAAAGCAATGTATGGAGAGGTAAAACCTAAAGGAATACTAAACATAGGGGGATTTGAAGTAAATAATATCTCAAAATCAAAACTAGCCCTTCTTAGAAGACACCTCGGTATCGTTTTTCAGGATTACAAACTTATTCCGGAATGGAATATTTTAAAAAACGTTATGCTTCCCCTGTTAATAACTGGAATTGAAAAAACAACAGCGGAACAAAAAGCACTTGAATTGTTAAAAAAAGTTAAACTATCTCACAAAGCTGACAAATTTCCGGCGGAGCTTAGCGGAGGGGAACAACAAAGAGCGGCAATAGCCAGAGCTATTATTCACAATCCCGTTATGATATTGGCAGACGAACCTATAAGCGGTCTGGACGAATATTCAGCCTCTCTTGTTATGGACCTTTTTACCATGGCTAATAAAATGGGAATCACTGTTATAATAGCTTCTCATTCATTACCTAACGAATTTAATGTAAAATACAGACAGTTACATATAGAAAAAGGATATATTTACGAAATGTCTTAAAATTTTTTAAAAATTTATTAATCAAATCCTCATCTACTTTTTATAAGCCTTATCGTGTATGGCAATATTAATAAAAATTATCTTATTGCCCTTTACAACAAAATCAATTATTATCCGATATTTCATCGTTAAACTAACACTATGAAATTTTTCCAATGGTGGATTAAGGTTATGCAATCTTAAAGACGGATGAAATGGATTTGATTTTAATAATCTTAGAATTTTCTCATATCTGCTTAATAACTCTGAATGTTTTTTAAAAAATTTTTTCTCAATTCTCTTATAGTTTTCAGGAAATATCAACTCATACATTATCAATCTCTAATTGAATTTTTTAATTCATTTAGATGATTTTCAAGTTCTTCATCGGTTTTTACAATTTCTACATTACCTTTTGCAATATCTTCTTCTGCTTTAAGATAAGCCCACATAAGCTCTAAATCTCTCAATCTTTCATACTCATTTACCTCTATAATGACATATTTCGGTTTGCCCCTATAACTTAAAATAGCTGTACCGTTTGCATTAATCTCCTCTTCAATCGCTTTTACTCCCCTATTTCTTAAATCAACTACATTAAGCATAATTTATCCCTTTTTTGTATAGTTAAACTATACAATTATAACGAATAAGAACAATTTCAGCAACTCCAGCTGCCGGTGCCGCTTTTGAAGCAACTTTTAATGCTTTTTTCCCGGAGTCTTTTGCTACTTCCAAACTTTCTGTTGCAAAACTCTTGACTTTTTCCGTTGTCTCATTTATAATATCTTTAGTTTTATCAAATATAGACGGTTTATGGCTTGAATTATATAAACCGCCGCTAGTATTTTTTGAAAGGATTTGACCATGGGAGGCATTTTTGCTGGTATAACTCTTGGTGTGATTATTGGTGTTGTGGGAGCTATTTTTAACTGGATTGTTTACTTTATTAGGAAAATGAGGTGATAATTTATCCATAATTTTTTTCCCAACCCAAGTTCCTACTCCACCCATTGTAAGTAATCCGCCCAATTCTTTTGCACCATCAATAAACTCGGCTACACCATCAGCTAACTGACTTCTAAGTTGTCTACCATTTTTATAGAACTGAGAAGAATCTACGTTTGTCAGAGCTTCGCCGGTAAGAGGATTAAAGGCAACGTCAGCTCTTGCGCCTCCGATAAATAATCTCTCCATTCTACTTCCTTTAGCAAGCTCCCAACCTTTTATAAATTTTTCAGCATCACTAGCAACTAACTTACCGTCTTTATATTCAGCAAGTCCGTATTTTAGTACATCTTTTATAAAGAAAGAAAAAAAATCGCTTGCCGATTTATCAACGTTATTTCCTACAAATGCTCCCGCGATACTTCTTACTAAAGAGTTAAATGCCCTCACTTCTCCGTACATAATCACCATAGGAGAAATAATAACTGCGGCAATACCGAATAAATATGCTAAAATTCCAAAAAGCAGAGAAAAAGGAAAGCGTTGAATTATTTTAAAAGCCATATAACGCTTATATTAGCGCTTATATCTATTCTTATCAGTATATTTTTATTCAGAGCCTTTAACAAAATATTAAAAGAATATGAAAAAAGTATCGTAAACAATTACTCTATCGTAATAGTTTCAACTTCTAAAATAGAATCTTTAAATATTAAAGAAATTTCATCAATAGAACCCATAAGCATTAAAGGGCAAATAAACAATTTAAGAAAAAAATTTAAAAATATAGATTTTAAAAAAATAAATTTTCCTTATTTTTATAAACTAAAACTTTCCAAAATGTTAAGTCCAAAAGAGATAAACAGACTAAAAGAAAAATTAAAGCAAAAACCCTATATCAAAAGAATTTTAACCCATTCAAGTTCTCAGACAAAAATATACAACTTATTGATGCTTTTAAACATTATTACTAAAACATTTATGGGAATTACAGGAATTTTAGGATTTTTGCTTATTTTAAAACAGTTAGAAGTATGGAAACTGTTACACAATGAAAGAATGTATATCATGGAACTTTTCGGAGCTCCTTTTTGGTTAAGGGGAGCGGCTTTATTTAAAATAGCCCTTTTTGATTCTGTAATATCTCTTTTAATTACTTTTGGTATTATATATTACGTAACAAATTCTTCTCTTTTTACCCAAATAATTCAAGAACTCAATATTAATTTTACAATAGACTATATAAAAGAGTTTTTATTTTTAGCTTTAATCTCCTTATCTATAGCTGTTATATCCTCGATAATGGTGGTGATTTCTCAAAAATGATTAAAAAGTTAGCCTTTTTATTAATTCCTATTTTTCTATTAAGCGGAGTTAACAATATAAAAAAAGAACTCTCTCAAACAAAAACCGTTATTTCAAAAATGAACGATAAACTTGACCAACTAGCAAAAAAAATTGCCCAAAAAGAACAGACATTAAAAAAACTTAATGATAAAATCAAAACATTAAACAAAGAAATAAAAAAACTTGAAGTATCACTAAAAAATTCCAATCAGATTTTAAGCGAATTTAAGGATTTAAAAAAAGGTCATGAAAAAAGATTAAAAATTATACAAGATGAAATAAACGATTTTTTATCTACAAATTATTACATCTCTTCTCAGGAAATAGATAATATTAACGATTTAATATATAATGAATTAAATAAAAAGATACTTCAACAATATTCTGAAAAAATAGAAAATCTATTATCTTCTAAAGAAAATCTAAAAAAAGAGATTAATACCATATCTTATAAAATAAAAACAATTGAAAACCGAAAAGAAACATTAAAAAACAAAAAACAAAAACTGCTTAAATTGCTTAAAAAGAGAAAACAGGAAATAGCAGAGTTAAAAAAACAAAAAAAAGAATATAAAAGAAAACTTTATACAATGATAAAAAAACAGCAAAATCTCCAAAACAAATTAAAAGAACTCTTAATAATCAGAAAAAGAAAACAACAAGAAAAAATAGCAAAAATACCTACAAAAATATACAGAGGAATGAAAACAGTAGCCCCTCTTAGAGGAAGAGTCGTAAAAAAATTCGGAAGTTACATAGACCCTATTTATAAGATAAAAATATACAACGATTCTATTACGATAAAACCTTATAAAAAAAATTCGGTAGTCAGAAGCATACTTCCGGGGAAAATAGTGTATATAGGAAAAAGTTCGGGTAAAAATATTATAGTTATAAAACACAAAAACAATATTTTCAGCATATACGCCAATTTATCCAAAGTATCTCCTCTTTTAAAAAAAGGAAAATATGTAAAAAGAGGACAAATAATAGCACGGGTTGAAGACGCTTTAGAATTTGAAGTTACATATAAAGAAAAACCTATTAACCCTTTAAAAGTAATTTCTATTAAATAATTTTGGTAAAATATCATTTTAAAAAGGGCTTAAATGAAAAGAAAAGAAAACAGAATATTAATCAAATTTTCTGGCGAAGCCTTAGCCGGTGAAGACGGATTTGGTATCGATACAAAGGTTTTGAAATATCTTGCAGATGAAATAAAATCGGTAATAGACGAAGGATTTGAGGTAGCGGTCGTAATAGGCGGCGGAAACTTCATAAGAGGTGTAAGTGCCGCTAAAGACGGAATCATAAAACGTACAAGCGGGGATTATATGGGCATGCTAGCAACAGTAATAAACGCTGTGGCTATGCAAGAAGCCCTTGAAAACGACGGTCTTCAGGTAAGAGTCCAAAGTGCTATAAAAATGGAGGAAATAGCCGAAAACTTTATTGTAAGACGCGCTATAAGACACCTTGAAAAAGGAAGAGTCGTAATATTTGCCGCAGGTACGGGTAATCCGTTTTTTACAACCGATACCGCGGGAGTTTTAAGAGCCAGCGAAATAGGTGCTAGTGCAATTATAAAAGCAACGAAAGTAGACGGCATTTATGATAAAGACCCTAACAAATATCCAGATGCAAAATTATTAAAAGAACTTTCATACGAAGATGCACTAAAAGACAATATCAAGGTTATGGACGATACGGCTATAGCCCTGGCAAAAGAGAACAAACTGCCTATTATAGTATGCAATATGTTTAAAAAAGGTAATTTACTTAAAATACTTAAAAACGACCCGGATGCCAAATATTCCATAGTAAAATAAAAAGGAGAACCATGAGAATAGAACAAATAAACGCAAAAGCCCTTGAGAGAGTAAATTATGACAGATATCTTTTAAGTCAAGCCGTTGCAAAAAGAGTAAACGAACTTTTAAACGGAGCAAAACCTCTAATAGATTTACCAAAGAAAAATATGCAATTAACCGAAATAGCTATTATGGAAATCGCTGAAGGTTTAATTAAGGTTAAAGAAATTTGAGAGAAGATTTCTTAAAATTAATAAAAAAAATAGAAAAAACAAAAACCGTTGAAGAGGCTTCTTCTCTCCTGTTATCAAAAACCGATACCCATAAAATAAGAAAAGCACTTGAATTTGCGATAAAAGCCCATCATGGCCAAAAAAGAAAAAGCGGGGAAGATTATGTAATCCACCCTATCTTAGTAGCAACCATTACAAGCTATTTTAATGAAAACGAAGACGTAATAACCGCCGCTATTTTACATGACGTGGTTGAAGACACTCCCTATACAATATATTATATAAAAGACGAATTCGGCAAAGAAGTTGCAAATCTCGTAGAAGGACTTACCAAAATAGTAGAAATAAGAGACCACTCTTTAGTACCTTCAACTTCTAACGAAAAACTTGCAAAATCGGCTTTAACGTTTAGAAAAATGCTTATAAGTTCCATACGGGATATAAGAGTCCTTGTTATTAAACTATGCGACAGACTTCACAATATGCTAACGCTTGATGCTTTACCTCCTAAAAAACAAAAAAGAATAGCTGAAGAGACTCTTGTAGTTTATACCCCCATAGCTCACAGATTAGGAATAGCCACCCTTAAAAATATTTTAGAAGATTTGGCTTTTAAATATTTACTTCCAGAAGAATATAAAAAAATAGACGAATACATTAAAGCCAATAAAGAAAAATTTCAGTTAAAACTTAACGATTTTATTCAAAAAATAGAAAACCTTTTGTTAAAAAACGGATTTAAAGAAAATGAATTTGAAATAAAAAGCAGAATAAAACATTATTATTCTATTTTTCTAAAAATGCAGAGAAAAGGAATATCGATTGAAGAGGTCCTTGACCTGCTTGCTGTTAGAATAATAGTAAAAAAACCGATAGAATGTTACAAAGCCCTTGGACTTGTTCATCTAAATTTCAGACCCTTAATCAGCAGATTTAAAGACTATATAGCCATCCCAAAAGAAAACGGATATCAGACCATTCATACAACCGTTTATAATAAAAACTCTATTATAGAAGTCCAGATAAGAACGTTTGATATGGATAAAAACGCGGAATTTGGAATAGCGGCCCACTGGAAATATAAATTAAATACGGCTATGCCAAATACAAAATGGCTTGAAGATATGAAATTTGACGAAAATATAGAAGATTTTTACGAACTTGCCAAAAACGACCTCTTTAGCGAAGATATAGTCGTATACTCACCAAAATTTGACACCTTTACTTTACCCCTTGGAGCTACGGCTCTTGATTTTGCTTACGCTATTCATACCGATGTTGGAAATAAAGCCGTTACGGCTTATGTAAATAAAGAAAAAGTTTCTCTCCTTCATCAGCTGAAAACCGGAGATATAGTAAGAATAGAAACAGGAGAAAAAGAGATTCCAAGATGTACATGGATAGATGCTCTAAAAACAAGTAAAGCAAAATACGAACAAAAAAGACTCTGTCGAGCAAAAGAAAAAGAGATAAACAGAAAACTGGCTATTGCTATTTTAGAAGGTATTTTCGATTTGGACTCTTATAAATTAAGAGCCGTTATAAAAGCCAATAATTTATGCGATTCCATTCCAAAAATCGTGGATGATAAAAACTTTTTAAAAGATGTTATTAAAAAAATATATACAACTTTAAAAAAAAGAAATATTCTTTATTTTAAAAATATTAAACTTAAAGAATATGAATTTGGAAACATTAAAATTTTAAGCAATAAACCTATACACGATATAAGTTTTCATTATTGCTGTCACCCTAAATACGGAGATAAAATATTAGGTCTTTTAGATAAAAAAGAAGTTGAAATTCATCATAGATTTTGTAATAATGCGGAGAATAAACTGCAAAAAGCGGTATTCGTCGAATGGACTCAAAATGCTCAAAACAGATTTTTTTTAGTAGTAAGACTTCCCAATAAAAAAGGGGAGCTTAGCAAATTTATCAGCTTTTTAACAAAAATGGATATTTTTATCCACTCAATAGAGCTGGGAAAAGATTCAAACAACTGTAAAATGGAAATTGAATTTAATGAAAAAATTTATGAAAACATTAAAAATAAAATTCAAAAAGAGTATAAAATAATTGAATTCATACCAAAAAAGGATGCTTATAATGGATAAAGAATTTGAAAAACACCCAAAACTTAAAGAAGCAATGGCGGAACTTCAAAGAGGAAGCGCCGAAATAATCGGTCTAGAAAACATTGAAAAACTGGTAAACCGCTTTTTACATACAGGAGAGAGGTTCACAATAAAAGCCGGGTTTGACCCTACAGCTCCTGACTTGCATTTAGGACATACGGTACTTCTACAAAAACTAAAAACTTTTCAGAAATACGGAGCGAGGGTTCAGTTTTTAATCGGTGATTTCACCGCACAAATCGGTGACCCAACAGGAAAAAGCGCAACCCGCAAAATGCTGACTCCCGAAGAAGTTCAAAAAAATGCACAAACATATAAAGACCAGGTTTTTAAAATTCTTGACAAAGAATTAACCGACGTAGTCTTTAATTCCGAGTGGCTAAACGCTCTTGGAGCCGCTGGAATAGTAGAACTTACAACAACCTACACGGTAGCCAGAATGCTAGAAAGAGACGATTTTGAAAAAAGATTCAAAAGCCAAACCCCAATAGCCATTAGTGAATTTATTTATCCTCTTTTACAGGGTTATGACAGCGTGGCTTTAAAAAGCGATATAGAAATAGGAGGAACGGACCAAAAATTTAACCTTTTAATGGGAAGACACCTTCAAAACGTATATAATGTAGGAAAACAGCAAAGTGTTATTATGATGCCGCTGCTTGTAGGACTTGACGGTATTAACAAAATGAGTAAATCTCTTGGCAATTACATAGGAATAACGGAAGACCCAAATACTATTTTTGCAAAAGTTTTATCAATTTCCGATGAATTAATGTGGGATTGGTATGAATTACTAAGCGAAAAATCCATTAAGGAGATTGAAGAGCTTAAACAAAAAGTAAAAGAAGGCTTAAATCCAAAAATAGCAAAAGAGATGCTGGCTATTGAAATAGTTGACAGATTTCACGGAAAAGGAGCCGGCATCAAAGCAAAAGAACATTTTGATAAAGTCCATAAACAGGGACAAATTCCAGATAATATAGAAACATTTGAAATTGAACCTATGAATATAGTGGATGCTTTAGTAGAAACTAAACTTGCAAACTCAAAAAGCGAAGCAAGACGTCACATAAAAGGTGGAGCCGTAAGAGTAAATCAGGAAAAAATCAGTGACCAGAATTTAATGCTCGAAAGCGGAAAAGAATACATATTACAAATAGGCAAAAGAAAGTTTGCCAAAGTAAAGGTGAAATAATGAATCCGTTAAAAATTGGAAAACACACTATAAAATATCCTATCGTACAAGGCGGAATGGGACTTGGTATCAGCTGGGACAGACTTGCCGGAAACGTTAGCAAAGAAGGCGGTCTTGGAGTAATTAGCGCAGTCGGGACCGGGTATTACGAAAATAAAAAATACGCCAAA
>NZ_JBMXVQ010000031.1:0-9230 GCF_053999135.1 Caminibacter sp. | reverse complement strand
TAAAATTTTTATTACTTTTTAATAATTTTTTCTTATTTTTTTGAAACTTATTAAAAAGAACAAATAAAGTATGTTAAAATCCTTTTTGTAAGAAGTTCGGTTTTTTATAAGATAATTTTTATTAAGTGATTTTTTTAAATTTTTTAATTAAGGTTATAAAAGGCGGCTTCTTATAAATTTAATTAATAAGGGAGCATTATGGGTTTTATTTCATTTGAAGAAAAAAATCAAGATAATATTGATATTCAAGAAGAAAATAATAAAAACTTCGATAAAGAAATAAATATAGAAGTTGTTGATTCTATAGAAGAAATATCCGAACTTCTTTTTTCTAAATCTAGTGAAGGATTAAGCGCTATTGAAGAATTAAAAGGGACCATGGAACAAATAGCTGCCGCTGCGGAAGAAAGTGCAGGTGCAAGCGAGGAAACTTTAAGTGCGGTTACGGAAATTAAACAAAATTCCAAATTTTTAGAAGCTGAAGTGAATACAACGGTAGAAGTTATTTTATCTTTTAAGTCTACTCTTTTAAATGCTATAGATTCTTTTATGGAAGCTAGTGAAAGTTTAAAGAATACTTCTTTAAATGCTCAAGAAATAGCGAAAAAATCTGAAAACTTATTAAAATCCAGTGAACAAATTAACGATGCTGTAGAATTAATTACCAAACTTGCGAAAAAAACAGGATTGTTAGCTTTAAATGCTGCTATAGAGGCAGCAAGGGCCGGAAATGGTGGAAGAGGTTTTACCGTAATGGCAAGCGAAATAAGAGCTATGGCTAAAAAATCGAGTGCTTATGCGGATAAAATTAAAACGATTGTAAAAGAAGTGCAGGAAAATATAAAACATTCTAATCAAAATATAGAAGATGTAAAAAACAATATTGAAAAATTGGCAGATGAAGCTTTAAAGCTTGCGGAAGAGATGAAGGAAATAGGAAATACTATTGATGAAATAGTTTCTCTTTCCGAAATTATGATAGGTAATATAAAAAGAGTTGTAGAAGAAATTGAAGAATTACATCAAGCAAGCGAAACGATAGCGGCTGCAGCGGAAGAGAGTGCGAGTGCTGTTAGCGAGGTTACAAATACTATTGCCGCTCAGGTTAATGCTTTTAACGAAGCTAATAAAGCGGCTGAAATTTTAAAGGAAATTATCTTTTCTAAAAAAGAAAATTATGAAACAGAACTTGCTACTGCCAGTGAAGAGGTTGGACATTCTATTGCTCAGCTTGAAGAATCTATGAATGAAGTGGTTGAAGCTCTTTCTCAGATAGAAGAAGCAGCTGAAATATCAAAAAATGATGCTCAAAAATCCTATTCTATAGCAAATAATTCTGTTGAATTTATTAAAAATGCTACAGATAATATCGTAAAAATCTTTGAAAACTTTTTTAATATAAATAAAAAATTTGAAGATATTTCTAAACATTTGGAAAAAATGGAAAAAGCAACAGAGGATAATATTAAAGCTTCTAAGGAAGAAAAAGAAAATATTACAATCGTTAAATCTAAAATAAAAAAATTAAATAATGCCATTAGAAAAATAGAGCTGGCTATAGTGCAGACAGGCGCTCTTTCGATAAATGGTGCGGTTGAGGCAGTGAGAATAGGGGAAGAAGGAAGAGGTTTTAGCGAAGTTAGTCATGATATTAGAAATTTAGCCGATTCTTCAGAAGAAAATCTGGACAGAGTAATAGAAATAATAGATGAAGTTAATGAAGAGAATGATAAAATTTTAGTAGAAGTTAATAATATTATTCTTACACTTGAAAATGAAAGAAATAAAATTAAAGAAATGAGTAATGAATTTAATGTTAATTTAAAAACGTTAAAGAGTGTGATTTCAAAAGTAGAAGTACTGAAAAAATCTATAGAAGAGATGAAAATAGCTCTAGAGCAGATAGAACTTGCTTCCAAGCAGACTAAAGAAGCTGCTGAAATTTCCAAAAAAAATGCCAGCGAATCGAAAGAAGCTGCTCGTATTATCTTGAATATTTCTAAAGAAATGAAAGCTTATGCAGATAAATTAAGAAATATTTCAATTAATTTAGTAAAGAATAACCCATGAAAGTACCTGCTCTAAAATTTAGAGTTGCCGATAAATATTTTGCTGTTGAAATGGAAAAAATTAAACATTTTTTTGATGTGGAAGATATTTTGCATCTGCCTTCTTTGCCTTCTTTTGTAGTGGGGATTGTTAGATATAATAATTATGTATATCCCTTAATTTCTTTAAAAAAAGCATGGGGAATAGAAGAAGAAGATTCAACTACAGCTGTTGCTATGGTGTACGAAGACAGGGAATATGCAATCTTAATTGATGAGATAATTAAAATAGATGAGCTTGAAAAAAAAGAAAATTTTTTAATTGAGGTATTTGAGGAAAACGGGGAAATTATAGGAAATTTAAGTTTAGACTTTTTAAAAAATGTAGAAATCCCCACTTTTAAAAATATTTTAAAAAAAGAAGAGAGTAAAATATTTGAAGAAAGAGAGAGTTTTTTATTATTTAGATGTAAAGAAGAAATTTTGGGGGTTGATACTAAGATTTTAAGAAAAGTAGAAGAATATGACGGAAAAGACGTTTTTTTATTGAACAATACCGTAATTACTCTTTTGCCTTTTAGTAAAATATATAAAGAATCTCCCTTAGAAAATATCTTAATTTTGGAAAAAAATAAAATTTTAGGAATTGTAGTAGATGAAATTATAGATATAGCTCTTGTAGAAAAAAGTGAAATAGTAAACGGGTCGGGTATGTTTAACAGATATTTCGTTTATAACAACAAAGAAGTTAAAATTTTTAATAATGAATATCTTGAGATGAAACTTGAAAAGTACGGTGTTGTTTTACCTAAAGAGCAAAAGAGAGTATTTTCTGATATTGTAGAAGTATTGGTTCTTGATATAGCAGGGGAAAAATTTGCAGTGAAAATGAGTAATATTTTAGAAATCGTCGATTTTGACGAGGCCTATTTTAATTTTGCCAACGAAAATCCACATGTAAAAGGGATTTTAACAACGAAAGAAGGGGCTACCTTTATATTATCTTTAGAAAAAGTTCTTGGAAAAGAAATAGAAATTACAGAGGATAGTAAGATTATAGTTTTTAAAAACGGAGTTTTAAAAGCTTTGTTGGTAAGTGGGATAGAAGATTTGATATATGTAGAAAAAGAGAAAATAGTTTATTCTCAGAATGATACTTATATAGGAGGGATTGTTATTTATAACGACAGTATGATACCTCTATTTAATTTACATTGGCCAAAGGATTTTTAAGTGTTTAGAGAGTTTAAAGAAGAAAGATTTCATCGTTTTAAGGAGTTTGACGAGGCAAGAGAATTTATTGAGAAATTTTCTTATTCGAAAGATACTTTTGATGCTATCGATTATATGATAAATCATAAAGAGTATTATTTTTTATTAAAAAATATTTTAAGACAATTGCCCGATGAAAGAATAGTAGAATATGTTTTTTTTAATTTGCCTTGTTTAAAAAGAGAAGAAGATTTAAATATTTTGATTTCTCTTCTCACTAAATATCCAGTGGTAAAAAATTATATAAAATCTTGTAAAAATAGGGAGTTTGCCAAAAAAATATATGAAAGCGGTCTTAAGAAAGATGCTATAGATATTTTTAAATATATTCCCGATATTAGTGAATGGTTAAAAGAAAAAATAAAAGATGAAGATGCTGATATTAAAAAAAAGGCAATAGAATTTTTTGAAATTTTTGACGAAAAGTTTGCTGAGAAATTAAAAAAAGAGGTAAAAAGTGGAAATTGATTCGTTAAAGTTAAAAAAGTTACGAAATTATCTTAATGATGAAATAGGTATTTATGTAGAAGATGACAAACTTAAAAGTATTTATGAAAGGAAAATAAAAAAACTTTTAGAAAAGTTTGATTATGATAATTTTAATAAATTCTTTAAAGATTTGTTGTTAAGAAAAAATTCTCTTCTTAAACAAGAACTTATAAATGTTTTTACCGTTAACGAAACATATTTTTTTAGAGAAAAACATCAGTTTGATACTTTAATAAATTATATTTTGCCGGAACTTGATAAGATAAGGCCTTTAAGCGAAGTTATATCTATTTTGTGTGCTCCTGTTTCTACAGGGGAGGAGCTTTATTCCATAGCTATTTTATTAATGGAAGAAGGAAAACTGATTAAGAAAAGGGATTTTTTACTTCTTGGAATTGATATTGACTCTAATGTAATAAGTAAAGCAAAAGAAGGTATTTATTCTGCAAGGAGTATACAAAAGTTACCTCCGGAGATTATAAAAAAATATTTTATAGAAAAAAATGGAAAATACATGGTTAAAGATTTTTTAAAAAAAGCCGTTAATTTTAAAGTGGTAAATATTTTAGACAGATATGCTATGAAAAGACTTGGAATGTTTGATGTGATATTTAGTAGAAATATGCTTATATATTTTGATGAAAAGTCAAAAAGAGAGGCTTTGGCTATATTTTATTCTATTTTAAAAGACGAAGGCTATCTGTTTTTAGGACATGCCGAGAGAATTCCAAATGATATTAAATTATTTAAAAGTTTAAAAATCGGAGAGAGCTTTGTTTACAAAAAAGTTAGCGATAGTTAGTAGTTCAGCTGTTACAAGGCTTACTTTAAAAAAATTTTTAAGTGAAAAATTTAAGGTAGATACTTTTAAAAATACCGATTTTGATAAAAAATATGATTTAATTATTGCAGATGAAGAGTTTGATTTAAAAGGCAATGTTATAAAAATAGGTAAAGATTTGCCAAAACCAGATTTTATATCAGATGAGTTTAAAGAGCGGCTTTTGGACCTTATTAATGAAAAGTTTGGAATAAAAAAGATAAAAAAAACAAAACTCGATTTTGTTATAGGAGATTATAAATATGTCCTTATAGGCTCTTCTACCGGAGGTCCCGGGCTTATAGAAAAAATTGCCAGAACTCTTCCGCAAGATTACCCTAATCCAGTATGCGTAGTTCAGCATATGCCAGCTAATTTTACAGCTAAATTTGCTGCCCGTTTAGACAGTGTAAGTAAGCTTAATGTTGTTGAAGCGGATAATTCTCAACCGGTGATACCCGGATTTTTTATTATAGCAAAAGGTGGTTGGCATTTGCATTTTCGAAAAAAAGATGTAGTTTACTGCAAACTGGTGCCAAATTCTAAAAACAGGTTTTTCGTACCGAGTGTGGATGAGATGTTTTTTTCGGCTCTTGAAGTTATGGACCCTAAAAAAATAATGGCGGTATTGTTAACGGGAATAGGAGACGATGGGGCGCAAGGTATGAAAGCCTTAAAAGAAGCCGGAGCTTATACCTTGGCTGAGAGCGAGGAGAGTGCAGCGGTTTATGGAATGCCAAAAGCGGCAAAAGAACTTGGAGCGGCTGTGAAAATTCTTCCTTTTGAAGAGATTTTAAAAGAAATAATTAATTTTCGATAATTTCACAAACAATCTCTTTTATTCCTTTTTTCTCCTGTATTTCTATGATTTTTATACTCGGAAATTCTATTTTTAACACTTCATCGAGGTTTTTGGGACGATTTAAAGCGATGTGGCGGGTTAGCGTTCCACGGTAAGCTTTTGCGAAATGGCTGATTACTTTGCCGTTTTTTATAAATTTAAAAGTTATTGCATTTTTGGGTTTATACATTTTTTCGTAAAATTTGGCACGGAGGTCTATAAATTCTTCATTTAATGAATCAAGTTCTTTTTGGATATGAGGGGCATAAAATTTATAGATATCAAATCCGGGTTTACTTCCTTGTTTTAGAGTATAATGAGGAATTAAATCAAGAGGTTTTAAAATTCCAAAAAGGTTTGAAAAAATTATAAGATTTTCGTTGAGGTACTCTTTTGCCTGTTTGGGTAGGGAAGGATAATCAAGGTATTCAAAAGCGACCCCTGTGTATCTTAAAATTGCTTCTTTTGCCTTACGTTTTTTTATTGGTGTTTTGTCTTCACCGAAGTGTTTTACATCATTCGTTTTTTGTAAAAATTCTTCATATTTTTTTATAGTTTCATCTCTTATCGGGTTAAGTGAGGGAAAAGAGTCTATATTAAACTCTTTATCTCCTCCAAGGCTTTTTCTTTCACTCGGAGCTAATAAAATCTTCATTAAAATACTCCTTTGTTATACAGTGTATCGAGCCGTGTTGTTTTATAAGTGTGTTTGCGTTGATAGGGACAATTTCCCTCTCAGGGAAGATTTCACAAAAGAGGTCATATACATATTTGTCTTTTTTATCTTCATAAATTGGCAAAAGTACAGCGTTGTTTATTATTAAAAAATTTGCGTATGTTGCCGGGAGTCTGTGATTATCCCAGTATTTAGGATTTGGAAGAGGTAATGGAATAAGATTAAAGTCTGTTTTTTTCAGTTCTTCTTCCATTTTTTTAAGTTCTTCGTAATGAATGTCTTTTTTATCTTCGCATTTACAGTAAACAATCGTATTTTCGTTTACGAATCTCGCAAGAGTGTCGATATGTGAATCGGTATCATCCCCTTCTAAAAATCCGTAATTAAGCCAGATTATTTTATTTATGAAAAGTTCTTTTTTTAAAAACTCTTCTATTTCTTCTTTTGTTAAAGGATAGTTTCTGTTTTCTTCCAAAAGGCATCTAGAAGTGGTAAGAAGAGTTTTACCGTTTGTGTCAATGCTTCCGCCTTCAAGTACGAAATTGTAGCTTTTGTGGATATTAAAAATTTTTCTTGAAATTAAATTGTCGTAATTTGCGGGAAATTTAAGTCCCCATCCGTTGAATTTAAAATCTAAAAGTTTAATTTTATTATTCATCTTAACGCTGATGGCGCCAAAATCCCTTGCCCATGTATCGTTGTTTTTCACTTTTTTGAAAATAAAATTTTTGTGCTTTAAATGTTTTACAGTGTTTTCGTCTTCATAACATATAAGGACTTTTTCATATTGAGCAATAGCATAAGCTATTTCGCTAAAAGTTTTAATCGCTTCTTCCAGACAACAAGTCCAGTCCGTGTTTTTATGAGGAAACACTAATTGAACAAATGTCTGTTTTTCCCATTCCGGTATTAAATAATTCATTTTTATCCTTTTGCACAAAAGCGGTACTTTGTTTTTGTAATATTACCTAAAACATACCTTTCTACACATCTCAAACTAGGGCTGTTTCATACTGAAAAATTTAAGTAACGAAAAAGTAAAAATATGACAGCATTGCGGATTTTAACGAAAATTTTGCGTTTAAAAAAGTGCGTCTACCCGTCAGGGCGCTTGCTGTTCGCACTTTTTAGCAAAATTTGAGTGTTGCGTAAGCAAAAAGAAGCACGGAGCTGTCATATTTTTATCTTTGTAGTTTAGCATGAAATAATCCTACCTTTTTGCCATTGTGGAAAATGTGTAGAAAGGTATGACCTAAAAAGGATATTTTTTGAATTACACCGAAATAAATAAGAATATCCGCAATAATATAAAAAGGAATTACGAGTTTGAGGATTATTAAAGATGTTTTAAGTATATTTTTAAAAAGCATGGAAAAAGAGATTAAATATCTCTCGGGTCCGCTATTTTTCCTGCAATTGCACTTGCCGCTGCTACGGCTGCGTTAGATAAATAAACTTCTGATTCTCTACTTCCCATTCTTCCTCTGAAGTTTCTGTTTGTTGTAGCTACGCATCTTTCTCCGTCACCGAGTATTCCCATATATCCTCCAAGACATGCACCGCACGTAGGGTTTGCAACAACTGCTCCGGCATCTATTAACGTATCGATAATTCCTTCGTGTTCTGCTTGTTTGTAAATTCTTTGAGTAGCAGGTGTTACTATCAGTCTTACTCTTTTGTGGACTTTTTTGCCTTTTAAAATTTCAGCTGCCGTTCTAAGGTCGCTTAACGTTCCGTTTGTACAGCTTCCGATATATACCTGATGAATTTCAATGTCGTCTTTTACGGCTTGAGAGATTGGTTTTCCGTTACTTGGAAGATACGGATATGCAACCATCGGTTCAAGCTCGTCTACGTTAATTTCGATTATCTTAGCATATTTAGCATCCGGGTCTGAATAGTGGATTTTCGGCTCGGCTCTTAGAGGATTGTATTTTTTTACTTCATTTAAGAATTCTTCGGTTATTTTGTCATAAGCGATAATTCCGTTTTTGGCTCCCGCTTCTATTGCCATGTTACACAAACTCATCCTATCATCCATCGGAAGGTTTTCAATCGTATCACCCGTAAATTCAAGAGCTTTGTAAAGTGCCCCGTCCACTCCTATTCTTCTAATAAGCTCTAAAATTAAGTCTTTTCCGTAAACATGTTCTTTTCTTTGTCCGGTGAAGACCACTTTTATGCTTTCCGGTATTTTAAACCAGCTTTTGCCTGTAATCATACAAAAAGCAATATCGGTAGAACCCATGCCTGTTGAAAATGCTCCTAAAGCTCCGTGGGTACATGTATGGGAATCCGCTCCAATTATTACGTCCCCCGGTATTACCAGACCTTTTTCAGGCAGAAGTCTATGTTCAATTCCCATATCTTTTTCATCAAAAAAATTTTTGAGGTTATGTTTGTAGGCAAATTCCCTGTTAATTTTTGCCTGGTTTGCGCTGGCAATATCTTTTGGCGGGATAAAATGGTCTAAAACGATTGCGAAATTATCCGGTTTTGCCAGTTTTTCGGCTCCGCTTTCTTCAAAAGCCCTTATTGAAATAGGGGTGGTAATATCGTTTCCTATAGTCATATCGACATCGCACATAATAATCTCACCAGGTTTTACTTCGCGTCCAATGTGTTCTGCGAAAATCTTTTCGGTTATCGTCATAGGCATAACAGTCCTTTTTTAATGAAATTATAGCCAATTTGATATAATAAGGAAAAAAGGCGTTAAATGGCTAAAATTTTTATCTTTATCGGAGTTATTTTTATAGTTATCGGGCTTTTAATGTATTTTTTTAAAGATTTTCCTCTTTTTCATCTGCCGGGTGATATTGTGATTGAAAAAGAAAATTTTGTATTTTATTTTCCCATTACTTCTTCGATTATTATAAGTGTCGTTTTAAGCGCTGTTTTTTATATTATATCAAGGCTGTTTCAATGAGACTTTTTATAGCAACTCCGGTTACCCTGCCTATATACGGGGCAATAAAAAAAGACCTTGAAAAATATATAGATGGAAAATGGGTTGAGGGATGGAATTTGCATTTAACCCATAAATTTATAGGGGAAGATGAGCCTGAAAAATATCAGATTCCT
>NZ_JBMXVQ010000030.1:0-76255 GCF_053999135.1 Caminibacter sp. | reverse complement strand
TGTATATGGATAAAAACGGAAACGAAATAAAAGGTAATGTCTCTCAAATCATTAAGGATTATAAAATTATTTATAAAGACGGGGAAAAAATTATTGAAAAAAATCCGTCAGCCCAGACATATGCGACCAAGGATATTTCTATAACTGATACAATGGGTACTGATAGCATGCCTCAGGAAATAAAGATTCAATTCAGGGATAAAGACGGAAAATTAAAAACCGCGGTAATTACTTTAAGGGATACGTCTTATACAGACGGGAGTGGAAATAAGCATTATTCCACCTTTTGGATTGATAAAGATAACGACGGTAATGTTGATGACAGTGAAGTTTATGATATTTTTGAATCCGACGGCAGTTTAACGCCCGCACACGATATCATTACTACAACCATGGAAATGGATAAGAATACCTGTACCCTCTGTAAAAAAGAAAAATTACAAAAAGGAATGACGTACAGACAGTTAGGGGATGTGATAGCAATGCTTACAACCGATAATCTGCCGGCATCAAACAGTGCGGATGATTATAATAAAGCAGTTAATGCCGCTAAAGAAAAAGTGTCAACAGGAGTGGATGATAAAGGCAGATTTTATCTAAAAGACAAGTCAAATAATCCTACAAATATTGATTTAAGTATTTATACTAACAACAATTCGCTCTATTTTCAAGCCAACAATGCCATAACCATAGACTCTCCTCAGGTTGATTTTTTCTCTACTTTGCAAGAGGCGATAGAAGCCGTTGAAAATGGAAAAAATTTTGCCGACGGATATTCAAATAAACCTAGAAATTTTGGAATTCAAGGGGCCATTGAAGCAATTGACCATGTTATGGACAGGGTTAGACGCTCTCATGCAAAAATAGGGGCTGTTAGTAACGAGTTTGATATGAGTATTCAAAGGGTCGATATGCTGAAAATAAACGTCCAAACTCTTCAATCCGATAATATCGATACGGATATAGGAGAGGCGAGTATGAAACTTACTTCTTTAAAAACTTCTTATGAAGCATTGCTTGCTTCTATAGCTAAAGTCAATAATTTGACGCTTTTAAACTATTTAAGATAAAATTCCACCAAAAAAGGATAAGTCATTTTAAGAAAAGCTTTTTATATCTTTTTATTCGGTCTTTTAATTTTTTTCGCTTTTTCAACTGTTTTTCCGCTTTCAGAGTATGTCGGGATTTTTGGAGAGTTTATAGGAAGGCTTAATTTAAAGCTTTTTGGGTATTTAGGGTATATATTTGTTTTATTTTTGTTTTGGGTTTTATATCTTTTTTATTTTAAAAGGTTCGATTTTCAAACTTCTTTAAAAACCCTCGGATTTATAGTTCTTTTTTTAGATTTTCTTTTTTTACAGAGCATGTTGGTTAATAAAGGGGTTGTCGGCAATTTGGTAGTTGGTTTTTTAAAAAGCTATATAGGAATTTTGGGAGTTGGGATATTTGTTTTCGTAGTTGCGTTGTGGGGACTTTTTTTAATTTTTGAGGATAAGATTTTTGCATTTTTCAGTTTTTATAAAAAGCAAAATCATAATGTTCACAAAAGAGAGATTAAAGAGGAGATAAAAGAAGAAAAAAAACAAGAAGTTTCCCATGAAAAACCGGAAGAAGATGTTTTTCCAGAGCTTGACGATGAGGATATAAAGGATTATTCTGATAAAATTTTTAAAAAAGAAACCGGGATTTTAAAAGAGGATGTATCTCTTCAGGAAAATAAAGAAGAGAAAAAAGATGAAAATATAAAAATATCACAGACCGTTTCAAAAGAAGAAACTCCAAAAGAAAGTTTAGAAATCAAAGAAGAAAATCCTGAAAAAGTAAAAAAAGTAAATGAACTTGAAGATACAAAAAAACTTCTTTCTCAAATAGAAGTAGGGGAGAGGGAAAAACCCAAAGACTGGAAGTTTCCTCCGTTGGATATGCTCCAAAAACCTCCTAAAAAGAAAAGAGAAGTTAACGAGGCTGAAATAGATAAAAAAATAAAGGTGCTTCTTGAAAAACTTAAATATTTTAAAATAGAAGGGGATGTGGTAAGATATTACGTAGGACCTGTTGTTACCACGTTTGAGTTTAAGCCTCTTCCTCATATAAAAGTAAGCAAGATTTTAGCCTTGCAGGATGATTTGGCCATGGCCTTAAAAGCCCAGTCAATTCGTATTCAGGCTCCAATTCCCGGTAAAGATGTTGTTGGAATAGAAATTCCTAACGAAACGCAGGAGACTATTTATCTTAGGGAAATTATTGAAAGTGAGATATTTCAAAAATCAAAATCTCCTCTTACAATGGCTCTT
The DNA here is from genome assembly GCF_053999135.1 of Caminibacter sp. NCBI lineage: Bacteria > Pseudomonadati > Campylobacterota > Epsilonproteobacteria > Nautiliales > Nautiliaceae > Caminibacter > Caminibacter sp. Next base: position 73,961 of record NZ_JBMXVQ010000030.1, on the reverse strand, counting down.
GGAAAGGATATTGTAGGAGCTCCTTTTGTGACTGATTTAAAAAAACTGCCTCATTTATTGATAGCTGGGACTACCGGAAGCGGTAAAAGTGTGGGTATAAACTCTATGATTTTATCTCTTCTTTATAAAAACTCCCCGGATGAGCTTAAATTTGTTATGATAGACCCTAAACAGCTTGAGTTTTCCATATATAACGATATACCGCATCTTTTGACCCCTGTTATTACCGATTCCAAAAAGGCGATAACGGCTCTTAACGCTATGGTAAAAGAGATGGAAAGACGGTATAAGCTGATGTCCAAGATGAGGGTGAAAAATATAGAAGGTTATAATAAAAAAGTTTCAAAAGAAGAGAGAATGCCTTATATTGTTATTATAATAGACGAGCTTGCGGATTTAATGATGACAAGCGGTAAAGACGTTGAGTATGCTATAGCAAGACTTGCCCAGATGGCGAGGGCTAGCGGCATTCATCTTATAGTCGCCACTCAAAGACCAAGTGTGGATGTTGTTACGGGACTTATTAAAGCAAATCTTCCAAGCAGAATTTCTTTTAAGGTTGGACAGAAAATTGATTCAAAAGTAATTTTGGACCAATTCGGAGCGGAAAGTCTTTTAGGAAGAGGGGATATGTTGTTTACCCCGCCGGGAATAGTAGGTCTTATCAGATTACATGCCCCTTTTGCGAGCGAAGAAGAAATTGAAAAAATAGTTGAATTTTTAAAATCCCAAAGGGAAGCGGAATATGATAATACGATACTTTCTTCGATAGAGTCTGAAAGTGAAGGTCTAGAAGAGATAGAAAATGTTGATGAACTGTTTGAAGAGGCTAAGGAGATAATATTAAAAGAGAGGCGTACAAGTATCAGTTATCTTCAAAGAAGGCTTCAAATAGGTTATAACAGAGCCGCCAATATTATAGAACAGATGGAAAGAGCGGGAATACTGTCTCCTCCTAACGCCAAGGGACAAAGAGAGATACTTATATAGGAGATGTTATGAACTATCTTTTTATTATTTTGGCGTTTATTTTTTTAGGATGTGCCGATAAGCCTGTTGCTGTAAGTGTTTCGGAATTGGCCGGGGATTTAAAAGTGGCGGGTTTTAAGAAAAATAGAAAACTGTTAAAAATACTGAGAATAAATTTCGATTTTAACGATTATCATATAAAGCCTCAGTATTACGATGAGATAAGAGAATTGGTTCAAATAATAAAAAACGACCCTGAGATAAAAAAAGTGGAAGTTATCGGCTATACGGATAATCTTGGAGATTATGAATACAATTTGGAACTTTCTTTAAAAAGGGCTGAAGCGGTTAGAGATTTGCTTATAGATTTTGGAGTTGACCCCGATATCATAGAAGCGAGGGGAGAGGGGGAAAACAACCCTGTGGCTCCTAACGATACGCCAGAACACAGAGCGTTAAACAGAAGGGTTGAGGTTATTGTTTATTATTGATTATTTAATCAGTTTTCCGTTTATAAACAGATGGTCCACTTCGTTTGTGTGGAGTATAATCTGGAGCGGAAGAAGCTCTTTTTGGGTTACTTTGCTTGGAAGTTTGAAAGTGACCATATCCGCGTCTTTTCCAGGTTCTAAAGAGCCGTTGTTAAATCCAAGTTCTTTGGCGGCGTTTATTGTTACGGCTTTTAATAAATCTTTTGCCAGGTATTTGGGATGAAGTTCTATATGCATAAGAAGGGCGGCTCTTATCTCTTTAAAAAGATTTAAAGAATAGTTTGAACTAAGTCCGTCGGTGGCTACGGAATAGTCTATGGAAAAATTTTTAACCCTTTCTAAATCCAAAAGTCCTACGTTTAAGAGTCTGTTTGAAACAGGACAGTGGGCTATACATGCTTTTATTTCTTTTATTTTTGAAAGTTCTTTATCGTTTGCATATACGCAGTGAACGAATGTTGTTTTGGTGTTTTTGAATTTTTCCAAAAACTCAATCGGTTTGATAAGAGGTTTTGCGTTTTTAAAATGCTTTTCAAAAAATAGTTTAAATTCCCCCTCCCCTTCGTCAAGCCATCTTCTCTCAGCCTTGCTTTCCATAAAATGAGCCTGTATTGGCAGATTTTTCTTTTTTGCTATTTCTATTACTTTATCCATTAAAACAGGATGAACAGAATAAGGAGAGTGAATTGAAATTCCGGTTTTAAAATTTTTTCCCTCTAATGCTTGGGATTCGCTTAATCTTACAAGAAAATCCTGATAAAGCATATCCACCGCACCCGGAGCCGTTCCTATAATTTCATTAAAATAAGCTACTTTTAAAGGAGAGTGTTTTAAATATTTAAGGTCGTCTCCGGTGGAACTTATTTCTCCAAAAGCACATATACCGCTTTTTTTCATCTCATCTATGGCTTTTTTAAAACATTCGGTTTTACACTCTACAAAAAGCGTTTCCCTGTGTTTTATAACCGAATTTAGCCAGATAATGAAATCTCCGTATTCTAAAAGAGTTTTGTTGGAACTAAATTCAAGATGAGTGTGCGAATTTATTAAAGCGGGCATAATTACAGAGTTTTTACCTAAGTCTATTTCTTTTTCACATTTAGGAAGATTGGTTCCTATTTCTATAATTTCTTTATCAAAAATAATTTCCCCGTTTTCTATAATTTCATATGATTTATTCATTGTTACGACGTAATTTGCTTTTAGTTTCAATATTTCTCCTTAAACTTTTAATTAATTATAGTAAAATTACACAAAAAAAAGGAGATAAAATGAAAATAAAAGTAATTCACGGTCCTAATCTTAATATGCTTGGAATAAGAGAGGTTAATATCTACGGACCTATGAAACTGGAAGATATCAATAAAAATATGGAAGCTTTTGCCAAGCAAAACGGTTTTGATATAGAGTTTTATCAATCAAACCATGAAGGCGATATTGTGGATGCCATTCAGGAAAGTCTTAACGAAGGAGTTGACGGTATTATTATTAACCCAGCAGCTCTTACCCATACTTCAATTTCTATAAGAGATGCAATAAAAGCGGTGAGTCTTCCTACTATTGAAATACATTTAAGCAATATAGCGGCAAGAGAGGATTTTAGAAAAACTTCTATGATAAGCGATGTTGTAGCCGGTACTATTACGGGATTTGGTCCTTTTAGTTATCATTTGGGGCTTATAGCAATGATTCAGATTTTAAATGAGATAAAAATGGCAAAAGAGGCTCAGGCTAAAGCAGCCGCTCAGCAGGGGAATTAATGGATTACATTCTTAATAAAGAGAATGAAATTTATTATGAATGCGGATGGAGCAGCGATAACGCTGTTTTTTTATCTTTAGGAGACAACAGATATGTAATTACTGATGGAAGATATACCCTTGAGGCAAAAGAAAAAGCAAATGCGCAAGTGGTTGAATCTAAAAATCTTTTAAAAAAAGCAAAAGAACTTATTTTAAAACACAGACCCAAAAGTTTAAAAATAGACCCTTTAAACTGGGATGAGAATAGTTATAAAGAGTTGTCAAAAGTAGTAAGGCTTCAAAAGAGGCCTTATATGTCCCATAAAAAAAGAATGATAAAAAGCGATAAAGAACTTGAAATAATCCAAAAAGCCGTAAGGCTTGGAGCTGAAGCGTTTGAAGCGTTTAAAAAAGAGATTGAGACGGGTATAGACGAATATGAGCTTTCTTTCAGATTTAAAGAAAAACTGACACTTAGAGGCAGAAGAGAGCTGAGTTTTGAGCCTATTGTCGCCATTAACGAAAACGCCGCCAAACCTCATGCCCAAGTCAGTGATAAAATTTTGCAAAAAGGCGATTTGCTTTTATTGGATGCGGGATTAAAATATTGCAGATACTGCTCCGATAGGACAAGGACTGTTTTTATAGGCGATGAAATTTCAATGTCCAAAAGACAAAAATTTAAAAATAAAGAGATACAAAAAGCATATGATACCGTATTAAAAGCCCAAGAAGCCGCTATAAAAGCCGTAAAAGTGGGAAGGCCTATAAAAGAGCTTGATAAAATAGCAAGAGATATTATACAAAAAGCTGGATACGGCAAATATTTTGTTCACTCTTTAGGCCACGGCGTCGGGCTTGATATTCACGAATGGCCTTACGTTAACTCAAGAAACGAAATTCCTATTCAAAACGGAATGGTATTTACCGTAGAGCCAGGAATTTATATTCCAGGAGAGTTTGGTATCAGAATAGAGGATATGGTTATGATAAAAAATGACGAATGTCACATATTAAGCGAGGAGATATGAGTATAAGCAAAATAAGAAGTATTCTTTATAAGAGTGCCAAATATCTTGGGGATTTTAATGCTATAAAAAGAGCTGTAGAAAAAAAAGATTTTACCCCTGTTATTAAAAGAATTATCAGAAGAATTTATGGTTACATAGCTGGACGGGGAATGCCCAAATAATGAAAAAGATTATAAAAACTACGTTTTTTCCGGCTCCTTTAAAAAAAAGCTCAAAAAAAAACAGGGCTTTAATAGGTGTAGGGTGTAATATAGGAAACTGTATAAGAAGGTTTAAGAAACTTTACTCTTTTTTCAATTCCCATCCTAGAATAGATATTATCCAAACGTCTATTATTTATAAAAACCCGCCTTTTGGATACCTAAACCAGCCATGGTTTTATAATACTGTTATGATAGTGGCTACCGATTTTTCTCCTTATGAACTTTTAAATTTTCTTTTATATACGGAAAAAAAATTCGGAAGAAAAAGAAGTTTTAAAAATGCGCCAAGAACGTTAGATTTGGATATAATTATGTATAATAATGTAAAAATAAAAAGCGAAAAATTAAATATACCACATCCATTTTTTAAAAATAGAGATTCTGTATTAGTCCCACTTGCTTTAAAGGATTGATTTGAAATTAAAAACTTATACTGCACCTACTTATACGGAAGCGTTGAATAAAATTAAGGCGGAACTCGGAGATGACGTTGTTATTGTCTCAAGCAAAGAGATTAAGAAAAAAACGTTAACTTCTCCGGGTCTTTACGAAGTGGTTGTGGCGGTGGAAGAAGAAACTCCCGTAAAAAAGAAAACTTCTAAAAAAGATGATTTTGATGTAGATGAGGTAATGCTAAGGCTTTCTACGGCCGCTAAAGAGATAGATTCGACGATAGGCAACAGAGAGAAGAAATCTTTTAATTCTTATAAAGAGAGCGAATACAAAAAACCAAATCCTTTAAAACCTCAAAACGACGAAATAGAAGAACTTAAAAAAGAGTTTAATAAACTGGCCGATACACTGAAATTTTTACAGGCCGCTATATGGGAAATGGCCCATAAAGATGAGCTTGAACTTCCTCCGGAATTCAGCGAAATTTATGCGCTTTCCCGTGCAAGCGGTATGAATCCTAAACATTTAGACGAAATTATGAAACTAACGATTAAATATATGCCTCTTAAAATGAGAAAAAACAGGGATGCGATAAAAAGATATTTTCATACTCTTTTAAAGAAAATGATTCCTATAAGAATGGAAAGAGAGATAAAACCCCCTCACAAAAAAATTATGATGTTCGTAGGACCGACGGGAGTGGGTAAAACCACTACGATAGCAAAACTTGCAGCAAGATATGCTTATAAGCTTCCTCACAGGCATAAAGTGGGTATTATAACGCTTGATACTTATAGAATAGGAGCCGTAGAACAGCTTATGACTTACGCTAAAATGATGAAACTGCCTATTGAAACGGTTGTTGACCCAAGCGATTTTGAAGAGGCGTTAAACGTTTTAAGACACAATGATTATATTTTAATAGATACGGTTGGAAGTTCTCAGCATGATAAAGAAAAGATAGAAAAGCTAAATTCTTTTTTAAAAGTGGATTCTTTTGCGGAAATAAACGTAAATCTTGTTCTTTCCGCCGTTACAAAATATGAAGATTTGACCGATATATATAATAATTTTTCTATTCTTCCAATAGATACATTTGTTTTTACAAAACTTGATGAAACCAGAACATATGGAAATATTTTTTCTTTACTTCTGGATACTAAAAAACCGATAAGTTACTTATCTATGGGGCAAGAAGTGCCGGATGATTTAACCGTAGCCGATGCAGATTATATTATCAGAGGTATCTTATCTAAGGAGCTTAATTGAAAACGACTCAGGCCGATAAACTAAAAACCCTTATTCAAGAGGAACAAAAGGAAAAAAAAAGATTAAAAACCAGGGTAATAGCCATTACAAGCGGAAAAGGGGGAGTCGGTAAAACGACCATTACGGCAAATTTGGGATATGCGCTTCATGCTTTGGGATTTAAAGTTGCTTTATTTGATGCGGATATAGGGCTTGCCAACCTTGATGTGATGCTCAGGGTTAACCCTAAAAAAAATATTCTTCATGTATTAAAAAACGAAGCCACATTGGAAGAAATAGTCGTAGAGATTGAAAAAGATTTTATTTTAATTCCGGGTGAGAGCGGTGAAGAAATAATTGATTTTGCGGATGAGGTATCTCTTAATAATTTTATATCGCAGCTTGATTTTCTTGAAGATTATGATTTCTTTTTAATAGACACGAGTGCCGGAATAGATAAAAGGGTTCAGGTATTTTTAGATGCGGCTGATGACGTGATAGTGGTAACCGTACCGGAACCTGCCGCTATTACAGATGCATATGCTATGGTAAAGGTTATAAGCGAAAAAAGAGATATAGCTTATATGATATTAAATGAGGTTCATTCGGAAAAAGAGGCTAATAATATTTTCAGTAAAATATTGACGGTTGCTAAACAGAATATAAAAAGTAATTTCAGACTTCTTATGCTAGGATTTATAAAAAATGAAAAGGCCGTTTATCTCTCTTCAACAAAAAGGGTTCTTTTTACCAAAGAATATCCTACTTTAAGTGCAAGCGAGCAGATTTTTGCCATTGCTAAAAAGCTGGCCAAAATTTCGGAACGAAAAGTGCTTGATGAAAAAAACGGATTGACAAGGTTCTTTAAGAAAATTTTTTCCGGTTTTTAAGGGAGATAAATGAGAGGAGAAAATTTTATCTATTTTTCTACGGTCAGCGGATTTTTTATAGGTATTATTTTTGCTATAATAAAAGACCTTGACGTTGAGTCTTTTTTATTTGCCGTAATTGTTACTACGATGATTTTTTATCTTGTGGCGTTGGCTAGTGTAGCTTTTTATGTAAAATACGTGGATATTAAAAAGATAGTTTTTTTTGATAAAAAAGAGATAGACTCCGTACTTGACGCTCAGATAAAAGATTTGGAAAAAGCGGAAGATTTTATTTATGAAAGTTACGAATTTATTAAAAAAGTAGAACAAGAAGAGATAGAATATTTTAGAAAGAATAAACAATGACCAGTAATCCTTATATGGAGAATCTAAAATCTTACCGTGATTCATTGGCGATTGACTATATGCCGGCCGTAAAGGCTATGGCCGCAAAACTTAAAGAGAGGCTTCCAAGCAGTGTTGATTTTAACGATTTAGTCTCAATAGGATATGAGGAACTTGTAAAACTCTCTCACAGGTATGACCCGCGCAAAAACGATAATTTTTGGGGGTATGCCCAAAAAAGAATTTACGGGGCTATGCTTGATTTTTTAAGAAGTCTTGATACTGTTAGCAGGGGTGATAGAAAACTTATAAAGCAGGTGGATAAAATCGTTGAGGAATATCTCTCCAAATATAATGTTGAACCCACTGATGAAGAGATAGCCGAATTGTTGGAAATAGATGTTGAAAAGGTTAAAAAGGCAAGAACGGCCGGGGATATCTATTCGGTTATGCCAATAGAAGACCAGCTTAAGTATTTTGAAAATATTTCAAAAAAAATAGAAGAAGAGGAACTTATCGATATAATAAAAAATATTTTAAAAAAACTTAGCGAAAAAGAACAACTCATTATCCAGCTTTACTATTTTGAGGAGCTTTCTTTAAAAGAAATAGCTCAAATACTAGGGGTTACCGAAAGCAGGGTTTCTCAGATTCACAAAAAAGTAATTCAAAAAATAAGGAAGAAGCTAAATGGCTGATATTCTCTCCCAGGAAGAAATTGACGCGCTGCTTGAAGTTGTCGAAGAGGAGGACATAGCTCCCGACGAACTTGAAAAAGTCCCTGATATATTAGACCAGCGGCAGGTTACGCTTTATGATTTTAAAAGACCAAACAGGGTTTCAAAAGAGCAGTTAAGAAGTATACGAGCAATTCATGATAAAATGGCAAGAAATCTTGCAAGCGATATTTCTTCCCTTATGAGAAGTATTGTTGAAATCCAGCTTCACTCCGTAGACCAGATGACTTACGGTGAATTTTTAATGAGTTTGCCAAGTCCTACGTCGTTTAACGTTTTTTCTCTAAAACCCCTTGATGGAAAAGGTGTTATAGAAATAAACCCGAGTATCGTTTTTCCTATGATAGACAGGCTTTTAGGAGGTCCCGGACTTCCTTTTGATACCAACAGGGAATTTACGGATATAGAACTTAATTTGCTTGACCAGATTTTAAGGGTTATTACCCAGAATATGAAGGAGGTATGGTCTCCGATTATGGAACTTTATCCGGTGGTTGAAGCTAAGGAGTCTTCTCCAAACGTCGTTCAGATTGTTGCTCAAAACGAAATTGTAATTATGATTGTAATGGAAATAATTATCGGTCAGACAAGCGGTATGATGAATATATGTTATCCGGTAATTACTATAGAGTCTTTATTACCGAAACTAGCAAGCCGTGATTTAATGTTTAGTGAAACCAGCAGCAGAAAAAGTAGAAATAAAGAGTTAAGAGCCCTTCTTAGAGGGGCGAGAGTCGATATAGAAGCTGTTTTAGGATATGCCGATTTGAATATGAAAGAGATTTTGGATTTACAAGAAGGTGATATAATAAAACTTAACCGTCCGGCAGACGATACGGTTGTTGTAAAAGTTGACGGAAGAGAAAAATTTATAGCGGAATTTGGAGTTAGAAGATACAGAAGAGCAATTAAGATAAAAGAAATTCTAAAAACCGAACATGATGAAGTTAAAGAAATTTTAGAAAAACTTGAACAGAAAAGAAAAGAAAAATTAGAGCAGATAACAGGAGAGGGAACTAAACCTCATGAATGAATTTGTTGATATCTTATTAAACGAAATAAAAACCACCGTAGAGAGCCTGATAGGGATAACACCTGATATAAGTCTTCTTAATTTTTCAAAAGATACCGGTCCAACTACGCCTCCGTATGTTAAAGTAACCGCAAAAGCTTCTCCTAAAGGGGAAATCGTTTTTGTAATTCCTCCTGAATTTGCAACCGTTGTTGTCGATTTAATGCTCGGAGGGGAGGGAGAAGCTAAAAGCGAAGTAAACGAAGACGACCTTGATGCTATAAAAGAGCTGGTATCTAATATTTTAGGAGCTCTTGCCACCACCCTTGAAGCTCAAAGCGATTTTGAAAATATAAAATTTGAAATAACCGATATCAGTTTTGTTCAGACAAGCGAAGATTTTTCTTCTTATGCCACCGTTATAAATATAGAATGTAAAGTTAAAGATGTTTTTAAAGTATGCCAGATATTTTTGGATGAGCCTCTTTTTAGACTTATAGCTAAAGAAGAGGAAAAACACGAAGAAACTAAAAGTGCGGTGCCCAAATCTGCGTTAAGCGATGAGGCAAAACATCTTGAAATGCTTATGGATGTCAAACTTCAAGTAAGGGTTAGAATAGGAAGCAAAACTATGCTTTTAAAAGATGTGATTTCCATGGATATAGGAAGTATCGTAGAACTTAATCAGTTGGCAAACGAACCTTTGGATATTTTAATAGAGGATAAAAAAATAGGAGAGGGTGAGGTTGTAATAGTCGACGGGAACTTCGGTATTCAAATTACTTCGATAGGAAGTAAAGCCGATAGATTAAAATCAATGAAAGGTTGACAATTACTAAGCTATTTGATAAATTGGCATTCAAAAAGGCTTGCCGTGTTTAAATTCAGTGAAATTAGCGATATGTGCATAAAGTGCGGTAAATGTATTCCGGGTTGTACCATTCATAGGATAAATCCCGATGAAGCTACATCTACAAGGGGTTTTTTAGATATTTTAAAAGCCGTTGAAGAAGGAGAAATAGAGATAGATAAGACCTTTAAAGATACGGTTGAATCCTGTTTTTTATGTAATCAGTGCGTTGAGGTATGTCCGAATTCCCTTCCTACCGATTTTATGATAGAAAACGCCAGGAAAAAGGTTGCCGATAAATACGGAATTGCATGGTTTAAAAGGGCTTTTTTCTTTTTGTTAAGGCACAGATGGGCGTATGATTTGGTTAGTAAACTTGGGTTTTATTTTCAGACATGCGGATTTAAAATTGAAGAGGAAAAAAAATCCATCAGAAGCAGATTTAACCTTCCTATGCTTCATAAGGGAAGACTGCTTCCCGCTTTTAGAAAAAAAACGTTTCTTAAAAAATACCCCGAAAAAATAAAAACTGAAAATCCTCAAAAAAAAGTTGCTATTTTTATAGGATGTCTTGCCAATTACAATTATACGGAAGTCGGGGACGCACTTGTTAAAATACTTAGATTTTTAAATATTGATATTTCAATACCAAAAAAACAGGCCTGCTGCGGGGCTCCCGCTTATTTTACCGGGGATTTTGACACGACAGAATATTTAATTAAAAAAAATATAGAATATTTTGAAACGTTTATCGATGAGGTGGATGCTATTTTAATTCCCGAAGCTACTTGTATGGCTATGATAAAAAAAGATTGGGAAGAGTATATTAAGCATTATATGAATGAGGATTGGCTTAAAAGATATAAGAAAATTCAAAACAAAGTTTTTGGAACAACTGAGTGGCTTTATAAATACACAGACCTTGAAAAAAGACTTGAAAATAAAAGAAAAAACGTTAAAGTTACTTATCATGACGCGTGTCATATGGGTAAAGTGTTTAATATTAGAAAAGAACCGAGATATCTTGTAAATAAAGTAGCCGTTATAAACGAAATGGAAAATCCTGATGTATGTTGCGGATTTGGAGGAATTACTATTCAAAGCGAAAAGTTTGAGCTTGCCAGAAAAGAGGGTCTTATTAAAGCGGAAATGATAAAAAAAGTCGATGCCGATATTGTAAGTGCTGAATGTAGTGCATGTAGAATGCAGATAACCGAACATCTTGATAAAGTAGGAGATAAAAAGCTTTTTAAACATCCTCTTGAAATTATAGCAGAGGCTATTGATGAATAATTTTTTAAACTTGTGGCAGCATATCTACGAACATTTTAATCCGGTTGCTTTTTCCCTTTTTGGTTTTCAGGTTCACTGGTATGCTTTAATGTATATTACCGCTTTGGTGTTAGGCTATTTTCTTGGTGTTAAATTCGGAGAAAAACTGGGGTTTGAGAGAAAAATTATAGATGAATATTTTATTTGGGCGGAAATAGGAATAATTTTAGGAGCGAGAATCGGTTATTTTATATTTTATGTTCCCGATAACGGATACTATTTTACTCATCCATGGGAGATGTTTAATCCTTTTATAAACGGAAAATTTGTAGGAATTAGGGGTATGAGTTATCATGGAGCCGTTATAGGTTTTATTATTGCCACTCTTTTATTTTGGAAAATAAAAAAAGTGGATTTGTGGAAACTTGTCGATGTGGTGGCTTTAGCCGTGCCTCTTGCTTATACGTTTGGGCGAATAGGAAATTTTTTAAACCAGGAGCTTTACGGAAGGGCTACAGATGTTGTATGGGGAATTTACGTCAACGGGGTTTTGAGACATCCAAGCCAGCTTTATGAAGCGTTTTTTGAAGGAGTGTTCAGTTTTGTTATAATATATTTGTGGTATAAAAAATTGTATAAGTGTAAAGGGGAGCTTATAGGTCTTTATTTGTTGCTTTACGGTAGTTTTAGGACTCTTTGTGAGCAGTGGAGAGAACCCGACCCGCAGCTTGGATTTATAATAGACCATTTAACAATGGGGCAAATTCTAAGTTCTTTGATGATAATAGGAGGAATGGGAATTATCTATTTTAGGAGGAAATTATGCAAAAATTAGCGATTATAGGCGGAGGGATTAGCGGGCTTGCTTTGGCTTATTATCTTCAAAATGATTATGAAATAACTGTTTTTGAAAAAGAAAAATGGGGAGGAAAGGCTTATACTCAAAAAGTTGACAAATATCTCTTAGAAGAGGGGGTTAACGGGTTTTTAAGCAATTCTCCGGCTACGTTAGAGCTTTGCGAAAAAATAGGGTTAAATCCTATAAAAGCCAATGAAAACAGCAAAATCAGATATATTTACGATGATAAGCTTATAGAGATACCTTTAAAGCCTTTAGATTTTTTAAAAAGCGATATTTTGAGTTTTTGGGGAAAACTGAGAGTTGCTATAGAATTTTTTGTAGAGCCTGTATGCGACAGGGAAGAGACGGTTGAAGAGTTTGCAACAAGAAGGCTTGGGAAGGAATTTACAAAAAGAATGATGACTCCAATGCTTGCCGGAATATATGCTTCAACTCCTAAGAAGACTTCTATGAACGCCGCTTTTCCAAAACTAAAAAAAATAGAATGCGAATACGGAAGTTTGTTTAAAGGAATGATAAAATTAAAAAGAGGGGGACAGCCAAGCGGAGAACTTCACTCTTTTGAATGGGGAATGAGTCAGTTTATTGAAGCATTAAAAGAAAAAACAAAAGCCAAATTTATTGAAAAAGAAATAAACGAAATAGACGAACTTAACGATTTTGACAAGGTCGTTATAGCAACTCCTTCTTTTGAAGCCGCTAAAATTTTAAGGAAATATGAAAAACTTTCAACTCTTTTAAATAAAATCGAATATAATCCCGTGGCGATAGTTGGATTTGATTATGATGAAATTAAGCCTGTAAGTTTTGGGATTTTAAGCGTAAAGGAAAAATCGCTTGGGATTTTAATGGATAAATATATTTTTCCAAACAGAAATGCAATAAGAGTTATGGTAGGCGGGGCTAGATATCCTGAAATTAAAGATATGAGCGAAGAAGAAATTATAGAGATTGCTAAAAATGACGTAGAAAAAATTACGGGAGCTAAGAATCCTAAATTTACATGGATAAAGGTTCACAAACAAGCGATTCCTAATTATTCTTTGGGGCATCAAAAACTGGTAAAAGAGATATTTGAAGAAGCTAAAAAAGCGGGAATTTATTTGCATGGTAATGCTTATAAAGGAGTCAGTTTTAATGATTGTATAAAAAATTCTCTTTTTCTTTCAGAAGAACTTAAAAACTTGGTAAAATAATCAAAAAGGATATTTAATGCTTGAAAATTTAACATATTCTCTTTTTGATTATTTTGATAAAATGCCTTATGTTGTAAGTTATACAGCGGGGCTTCTTAGTTTTTTGTCTCCTTGTGTTTTGCCTCTTGTGCCTATTTATTTTTTTTATATTACGGGTATTAGCGCAAAAGAGATAAAAGAAAAAAAACTTTCAAAAGAAGAAAAAATAAAAATATTCTTAAACTCCCTTATGTTTATAGCAGGTTTTTCAGTTGTTTTTATTTTAATAGGAGCGGCAACCGCTAATTTAATAGGCAATATATTTGCCAATAAATGGTTTAATATAATAGCTGGCCTTATAATCATATTATTTGGAATTCATTTGGGAGGATTTTATAGATTTAAATTTTTACAATTTGAAAAAAGACTTCAGCTTCAAAATACAGGAGCTTTTTTACTTGGTTTTTCTTTTGCTTTTGGATGGACCCCGTGTATCGGTCCGATTTTTGGAACAATTGTCGGAATGGCGGCAAGCGAACCTGCTAAAAGTGTTTTGATGATGGTTTTATACACTTTCGGACTTGCTACGCCTTTTATATTAATGGCTGTTTTTACCGTATGGAGTTTAAATTTAATAGAAAAACTGAAACAGTATATTGGAATTATTGAAAAAATAAGCGGGATTTTATTAATAGCCGTAGGGGTTTATATGATTTATAAAGTTATATAGTTTTATAATAAAAAGCTTGTAAAAAATTGCAATTAATAAAATTTGGTATAATAAGCATCAAACTTAGGAACTGACTAAATACGCTCAACAAGAGAGCAAATTTTTAAACATGTCCTAAAAGCTAAAAAGTGCAAACCGCTACGCTTTAGGTGCACTTTTTTAACGCTTTTATTACATTAAAATTTACAATTGTTTTACTTTATTTAGTCAGTGCCCAAACTTATGTTAAAGGAGAGTTTATGAAAAAATTATTAGTATTAGGAACTTTTATTGTAGCTGGGTTTGCGTATTCAAACTGTGCTATGTGTCATAACGGAGGTATGGCTAAAAAGCTTGATAGTATGACTTCTGCTGAGATTGTTAAAAAAATGAAAGAATATAAGGCAGGTCAAGGTAACCCTATGATGGTGAATATTGCAAAAGGTATGAGTGATAAAGAAATAGAAGAAGCTGCTAAAAAGTTTGGTAAAAAATAAATTTATGGGAAGTTTTTAACTTCCTTCTTTGTTTTTTTAAATAAAGAGTCAGTCACTTTTCTTGTTGAATAAAAAAGCCCAAAAGGGCTTGAAGATTATTCGTGAGTAACAACAGGCATTGGAACTTCGTTTGCCAATGCTTTTTTAGGGTCTCCGTATTTTTTAAGCATTTTCATTCTGTAATCATAAATGTCTTTCATTTCTCTGATATCTTGCATTACTTGGAATACACCATGCCAGTGAGCGTAATCCGGGCTTCCCATTGCTGCACCATGTCTGAATCTTCTACCTTCATGATGCCATAGATAGTAATATAGTTTGAAGAACGGATCGCTCCATACGTCTGATTTGATTAAACCTTTCTTTTTAAGGTCAGCCATCATTTTGTTTGCAAATGATTTATATTGATTGTAAATTTTTACAGCTGCGTCAACTCTTTGGAAAAAGTTGTTTGTAAATGTCGCTTGGTGACAAGCCATACAAACTTTTTTCATATCAGCTCTTGCAGCTTCTGGTCCGTTAGGGTTACCTGCTTTGGCGTTACCTCTTATTACAGTGTTGGCGTTGATTTTTCCTCCACCTTTCCAGAATGCCCATCCGGCTGTTTCATGTCCACCAGTTCTTAAGAAACTGTCCGGTGCCCAAAGGTTCCATTTAAGTCTAAGTGATACGTTGTGAGTAGCTTTTAGACCATTGATTCCACTCATATGACAAGTAAAACATGTACCAGCTCTTAGAGTTTTGCCTGGAATTTGTTCACCAGTTTCGAAGTTGTAATCTTCTTCGTTTGTTTCGAAAATATGTCCATGAACACTTGATTCGAACACTTCTTTCATTGGATGGTCAGGACCTAAGTGACAGTTGTTACAGCTCATAGGATGTCTTGCTTCAGCTGCGCTGAATTTATGTCTGCTGTGACAGCTTAAGCAGTTTGATACCCCACCGTCTGGATAAAGCGCTGCAATACCGTCGTTTGGCCAAGTTGTTGCGTCAGGTCTACCTTGAGAATCTAATTTAATTGTAGTACCGTGACATTGGATACAAATATTAGCTACGTTCAAATCAGCAGTTCTTGGATTTTTTTCATTTGCCTGGAATACAGGACCGTCAGTTCTGATTCCTTTTTCCATAGTTTTACCGTCAACTAGGTAAGATTTGTTAGCACCTTTTAAGCTTTCATAATGGTATGAAAGTTTTGTCATTAGGTAACCGTGTTTGTTTTTAGGAGTTGCCAGCCATTGAGCCGCACCTCTACTGTGTCCAGAATTCATATATTCTGTTACTTCTTTTGCGTGACATTTAGCACAAGTTACGGAAGATACCGCGATTTGAACTGTCCAGTTGCTTCCTTGCATTGGGTGAGCTTTGAAAGCAGTTGGGTAATCTTTAGGAACTACGTGACATTCCACACATCCTACACCAGCTTTTGCGTGTTTAGAATGTTGCCAGTCAGCAACAATTCCAGGGTCAGTTGTTTTGTGACACATTAAACATTGATCGTTACTTACACCTTGTGGGTGGAAGTTTTTAAGTTTTTGATAGTTTGGGTTTGAATCTAAGCTGTTTGCTGCAAACGCTAAACTTCCGATTGCTGCAACGCTTAGTCCTGCACTAAGTACTTTCTTCATTTCTACTCCTTTTTGTTTAGGACTTTTAGCTCCCTAAATTGTACAAAAAAAAAGTGTTAGAAAAGTGCTTATGAAGAAAAAAGGGGGAAAATTTTAATATTTTCCTTTAAGAGAACCGAAATATTTAACTTCTTCGGCTTTTTTATCTGTATTGAGCTCTTCTACCGTAGCGTTTAAATCGATTTCTTCTTTCATTTTTTCAAGTTCTTCTTCGCAATAGCTCATATGCATATCAGCACTAATAATATAAGGCATCTGTTCTATTTGAGTTAGTTTTTCAATTTCCTCTTCAACGTTTTCACCTTCTATCGTAATAATTATTACGCCTTTTTGTTTATCTCCGAAATGAACGTCGCAAAGAGGTGATTCTTGAAGATTTAACCAAACTGCGTCGTAATGTTCAGGCTTTGTTTTTACTATAATACTCGAAATATTCATGTGACTCCTTTATTTGATTTTCCATATAATTATTTCTGCCGGTGAAAAACTTAAAATTTCTTTTTCATTTAAATATTTCATTCCGTTTAAAGCCATGGTGTGGCCTTTTAGAAGTAATTTAGGTTTATTAAATATAGAATAAACCATAATATCGTTTGCCTCGTCATATTGAATTGCAAAAGCGTCCAATGTTGGAGAGAGTGCGGTTGCGTAAGGTAAAAATTTTGCTTTTAGTCTGTTTTTTGCATATCCGCTATTTATATCATAAATTCCGACTCTCATATCACTGCTTCCGTTTATTACAAGATTTTTAATAAAATCCAAACTAAGAGTTTTATCTTTATTGAATCCTTTTATTTCTTTTAATTTTTTCCCGTTAATTACATCTATTATTTTAACGGCTCCGCTTTCGTCTCCTACAGCGGCTTTTGTTTTTGTTTCGTTTAATGCATAAGTGGAAAATACATAATTTCCTGCTTGGATTTTATATAGCCATTTTTTTGATTTTAAATCATAAAGGGCCATTTCATCGCTTAATAAGGCGAAAAATATTTGTGAATTGTTAATAAATCTTGCTTTCATTAATGTCTGTTTTGTAGTAAATAAGTGAGATAATTTATGATTTTTTAAATCGAATAAGAAGAATTCTCTAACAGCGTTTTCCCCTTCGGCAAGAATTAAAAGTGTTTTGTTATCAGGGGAAATATCAAGGGAGTAAATAGGCATAGCTATTAAATCTCCCATAAAATCATGTATTTTAGGTAAAGAAAACTTATAAATATCTTTTAATGTTTTAAAATCTCTTATTACAATTTCTCCATTTTCAAGACCGGCTATTATATATGTGTTATTGTATGTAATTTTTGATATGTAATAAGTATATTTTATAGTCTTGAAAGGAGTCAGCGTTTGATATGCAAAAACCATTATACTTATAATAACTATTAAAAAAATCTTTTTCATTAAAACTCCTTATAAAATTTTAATTTCTATAGCGTTGTTTGGACATACGCTTATACAAAAACCACAGCCTGTACATTTTTCCAAATCTATCGCAGGGTTAAATGTCCCATTATATATTATAGCAGATTCTTCACATATATCCTGACAGGAAAAACAGATTGTTTGATTCCATGCAAGACATTTTGACGGATTAATAATCATTTGAGCGTCTAATTTATTTTTTTTATTTTTTATCGACAATACTTCGTAAGGACAGGCTAAGGCGCATTCGTCACAAAAAGTACATCCGTTTTGTCCAAATTTAATTATAGGAAAATTTTCTTCTATATAAATAATTTTTTCCTTGCATGCATTCAAACAATCTTTTGTTTCACATTCTATACATTTTATAAAAGATTCTTTTGAAGAATAATATGGGGGAAATAAGAAAGACTTAAAAGGAGAGGAAACTCTCCTAAAAAAATTTCTTTTTGATTTGTCTACCAATTTTTTAGGCTTTCAAATTTGTTTTCCACAACAGGGTTTACTTTTGCCTGAGGAGTGTGACAAGTTGTACAGAAATATCTGCTTCCTGCAACTTTTGGAGCTTTTTTGTTTCCTCCGAAATTGTCAACAAAATGGTCTGCCGGCATAGGCGTAACTCCTAAAGCCTTGGCTGTTGAAGGCATATGGCAGTTTAGGCACATATTTTTGCCTACTTTAATAGGAACCATACCTTTTACGCTGTGAGGAATCATAGGAGGTGCGTCTGAAAAAGATTTTTTAAACGGTTTTACTTTTCCAGGAATAGGAGCTGGCGCATGATATTCCACTACAGGCAGATTCTCACTTCCAGCATTTAAATCTGTTTTTCTAACTCCAGTAATTTCTACTGTTTTATTTGAGACTTTATTATTTTGAGTCTGAGATTGTGTAGTACATCCGGCAAATACTAATACTGCCGCTGCTATTGAATTAACTATTAGCAGTTTTTTCATGATTTTCTCCTTTTTTTTGTTTTATTAAATATCTTAGAGTGAATTTTAAAGCGTTATCGTTGCATACCTCAATACATCTTCCGCAGTTAGTACATTCAATTCCGGAAATGTAATCGCTTTTTTTATGAATTACAGGAGAGAGAACCTGATTCTCAGGACATACGATTAAACACTCTCCGCAATTTGTACAGTTATCTTTTTCATGATAAACCCTTACGATGCTTTTTGAGCCTATAATGCTGTACATAGCTCCAACCGGGCATATATGCCCGCACCATCCGTTTTTAAGTACAAAAGCGTCAAAAAGAAAAATTACCAAAAGCCATACCCATCCAAATCCAAGCGTAAAGGCTATACCTCTTGTAAATATTCCGATTGGGCTTATGAATTCAAATGCCGCCGCTCCTACAAGCGTTGAAACTACAAGCATAATTACTAAAAAGAAATATCTGAATTTTTTTATTTTTTGTGCACTGATTAAATTATCTTTTTCATGATGCGTTTTTCTTCTAACCCATGCCGCTAAATCAGTTATCATATTAACCGGGCATACCCAGCTGCAATAAGCTCTTCCTCCTATTAATCCGTAAAAAAAGAGTATGATTAAAACGCCTATAATCAGGTCGGTACTGATAACTGCTCCTGCAAACGCCATTTGAAGTACCGCAAAAGGGTCGGCTAACGGTATAGTGTCAAAAAGTTTGGAAAAGCTTAAGTTTCCGGCTAATATTTTCCATCCGTAATAATTTGCCGTAAAATATAAAAATAATATTGAAATTTGGGTTATACGTCTTAGGATGAGATATCTGTTTTTAATTATTGATCCCATGTTACACCTTGGTTAAGATTTTCAACAGCACTTTTTTTGCTTCTTCCCGTTACGGTAGTTGTTTTGGTAGAAGCTTTTTGAACTCTTTGTTCATCTTTTTTATCCCATCCTTTAACGTACCTATCACCCGCTTTTCCTAAAAATACTTCTCTTGGGAATATTTTTATAGCCGCTTTTTCCGTAACGCAAGCCATTTCACACATTCCGCAACCTGTACAAAACTCTTCATGTACAACAGGGATACGATAAGCGTGTTTTCCCGTTCTTTCGTTTTTTTTCCATTCTATGGTAATTGCTTTGTCCATTTCAGGACATGCCCTATAACAAGCGGTACATTGCAAGCCCCAAAAAGCTATGCAGCTGCTTGGGTCTATTACCGCGACGCCCATTTTAGCGTAGTCAATTGCTACTTCCCCTTTATCATTTTTACACATATCAGGAGTAAGAGCGCCTGTTGGACAGGCGTACATACAAGGTATGTCGTCACACATAAAACAAGGTCCGGTTCGTGCAATAAAATAAGGAGTCCCTATAGGAACTTTATCTCCAGGGGCTCCTAGTTTTAAAGTAATTATTTCATTTCCGTCTATAATTACTTTATTATCTCTGTTTTTGCATGCTTCAACGCATAACCCGCATCTGATGCAGGTTTTTAAAAAGTCTTCCTCTTTTAACGCTCCTGGAGGGCGAAGAGTCAAAGGTTTATCTTTATTCTCTTCGACAAACCCCGCAACCACACTGCCGGCTGCTATTGCAGCAGCCGAAACCTGAGCCATTGAAGTAATAAATGAGCGTCTTTTTGTATCCATTAAAATCCTTACGCTTTATAAATTTTAACTGCCGCTTTTTTGTAATCTGTTTCTTTACTCATTGGACATGTCGCGTCTAAACATACTTTGTTGATGAGTACTTTTTCATCAAACCATGGAACGAATACCAATCCTCTTGGAGGTTTGTTTCTTCCTCTTGTTTCTACTCTTGCTTTTACTTTTCCTCTTCTACTTTCTATTACTACTAAATCAAATCTGTTTAGACCTAACTCTTTAGCGTCTTTAGGGTTCATATAACATAAAGCTTCAGGCATTGCTCTGTAAAGCTCAGGTACTCTCATAGTCATAGTACCGCTATGCCAATGTTCAAGCACTCTTCCTGTACATAGCCAGAAATTGTATCCTTTTGTATCATATTTAGGGTCTTCAGGGTGAACCATAAACGGTCTCCAGAAGATTTTCGCTTTATTTTTAAGGTTAATTTTACCTTTGCTAGCAATAGGACCTTTTAAGTCACCTCTTTTAATTGTTTTTAGTAACGGTCCGTAGAATGCAAATTTTTCACCAGGTTTTGCATGTTTTCTTGCATATGGGTCGTATTCTACGTTAAATCTCCATTTTGTTTCTTTTCCGTTGACTACAGGCCATCTAAGTCCTCTTACTTTATGGTATGTATCAAAATCAGCTAAGTCGTGTGCATGTCCTAGACCAAATTTTCTATATTCTTCCCAAAGAGCTTTATGTACGAAGAATCCGTATCCTTTGAACGGTTTACCATCTTCTCCTATAATTTCTCTACCGTCTCCTTCAGCTTCAGTGTTTTTATGCATTTTTCCTGTTTGAGGATTTTTGGCAATTGGATCTGGCCATGGGAAGTTTTTATGATATTCAGGTCTGTTGTATAGAACATCAAACAGTGTCATTTCAGGGTCGTATCCCATAGCTTTTGCTTTATCAAGTACGTTTGGAAGTTTTGCCTGAGGCCATTCTTTCCAAACTTCTTTTAATTTAAATCTTTTTGAAAATTCCATCATTGTCCAAAGGTCCGGCATTGCTTCACCCGGAGGTGTTACTTGTTGTCTCCAGTGCTGAGTTCTTCTCTCAGCGTTTCCGTAAGCTCCCCATTTTTCATAAATCATAGCTACAGGTAAAATTAAGTCTGCAACTCTTGCAGATACTCCAGGATATGCTTCATTAACAACAATGAAATTATCCATAGTTCTTGCTGCTTTTAACCAGTGATTTGCATTAGCGGTATTTTGCCATGGGTTGTTTACGTGTACCCATACCCATTTGATTTTACCGTCTTCAATGTCTCTCATGATTTTTACAAAGTGGCTTCCAACTTTTGGATTTAGTGTACCTTCAGGTAATTTCCACATTTTTTCGGTAATTTTTCTGTGTTTAGGATTTGCTACAAGCATATCTGCCGGAAGTCTGTGTGCGAATGTACCAACTTCTCTTGCCGTACCACATGCACTTGGCTGTCCTGTAAGTGAGAATGCACCGCTTCCAGGAAGTGACTGTTTTCCAAGCAATAGGTGAATCATATAAATTTGTTCGTTAACCCAGCTTCCTCTAACATGCTGGTTGAATCCCATGGTCCAGAAAGATACTACTTTTCTATTTGGGTCACAGTAAAGGTCTGCTAGTTTTTGAAGTTTTCTTTTGAAACTATCAAGTGATTCGTCTGGGTCACCTTTAGCTACTTTAGCTACATAATCAAGAGTATAAGGTTCAACTCCTTTTTTGAAATCTTCAAAGCTTATTTCCCAATGCCAGAAAGGTTTTTTACCGGCTGCATGTTTCATTTCCATTTCATCGCCGGCTTTCCATTTTCCAATTGGTGATAAAGCTACAGCTTCTTCGTCCGTTACTTTTTTTACTACTTGTTTAACAACGGTATCTTTTTCTTTTTCCGTTACGTTAGGATTATTAGGGTTTCTCATACCGTATCCGGTATCGGCATGTCCTGTCGCAAAGATAGTATGTTTTTTAACAAAATCCCAATTTACGGCATTTCTTTTGATAATTTCTCTTGCTATGTAGTTCATAATAGCAAGGTCTGCGTTAGGTCTGAAAATGATTTCCATATCCGCAAGGTTAGAACATCTGTTTCTGTATGTTGATAAGTTTACTACATAATATTTATCAGGGTTGTTAAGTTTTGCATCTGATACTCTTGACCAAAGAATAGGATGCATTTCCGCCATATTAGCACCCCAGGTGATTACCGTATCTGTAATTTCGATATCGTCATAACATCCTGCAGGTTCGTCAATACCGAATGTCTGATAAAAACCTACAACTGCACTTGCCATACAGTGTCTTGCATTTGGGTCGATGTTGTTACTTCTCCATCCGGCCTTTATTAATTTTACGGCTGCGTATCCTTCTTGGATTGTATATTGTCCAGAACCGAATATCGCAACTCCTGTAGGTCCTAGTTCGTTATAATATTTTTTAAATTGTTTTTCCATTTCATCAAACGCTCTTTTCCAAGAAACAGGTCTGAATTTTCCGTTTTTGTCAAATTCACCTTTATCGTTCATTCTTAGAAGCGGTTGAGTAAGTCTGTCAGCACCGTACATAATTTTTGCGTTGAAGTAACCTTTAATACAGTTAATACCTCTGTTTACTGGACTTTCAGGGTCACCTTTTACCGCTACGATTTTATCGTCTTTTACCGCTACCATAATACCGCATCCGGTACCACAGAAACGACATACGGCTTTATCCCATTGCCAACCGGCTTGAGATTCTTTTGCTGCAGCTTCAGCTTCTTGTGGAATGGTTATTCCAGCTGCGCTTGCAGCTGCTACTGCTGCTGTTGTTTTTAAAAATTCTCTTCTGTTCATTGACATATGCTCTCCTTTTTGAGATTTTACGCTTTTTTTACGTAATAATGATACTACTTTTCTGGAGTTTTGTGGTAAAATTTTTAAAAATTTTATAAAAAAAAGCACTTTATTGGCACTTTTTAATTTTATTTTAAGGATTTTTTATATGAAAAAAATACTCTTTATATCTTTTTTAGCCATATTTTCATTAGCCGATGTATATGTGGCGGCTGCTTCTAATATAAATTACGCTTTACCTGAGCTTATAAAAGAATTTAATAAAAAATATCCTGAAATAAATATTAAAACGGTTTTGGCAAGCAGCGGGAAACTAAGCGCTCAAATAATTCACGGGGCCCCTTATGATATTTTTTTAGCTGCTAATATGAAATATCCTAAATTTTTATATAAAAAAGGTTTTGCAAAAACAAAACCCAAAGTTTATGCAAAAGGCGCTATAATTCTTTTTAGTATAAAAATAAAAAATCTGGATTTAAAAAAATTAAAAAGCGTTAATCAAATAGCTGTTGCTAATCCAAAGACGGCCCCTTATGGAGAAGCTGCTCTTGAAGCTTTTAAAAATGCCGGTATTGATAAATGTATTAAAAATAAATTGATATATGCCGAAACGGTAAGCAGTGTAATCCCTTACGTTTATCATTCCGCTGATGTGGGGGTTATAGCAAAATCATTAATTTATTCAAAAAAATTAAGGAATAAAAGATTCTATTATAAGGATATACCGTATAATTTATATACTCCCATTAATCAGGGAGTGGTATTGTTAAAAGATAATGAAGAGGCAAAAAAATTTTATAGGTTTATCTTTTCTGAAGAGGCAAAAAAAATCTTAAAAAAATATGGATATATCGTAAATGAATAAAATCAGAGCATATTTAGAAAATATTCATTCTTTAAAACACCTTAATTTACTTGAATTTAAAATAGAAAAGTATATACTTAATGTAGTGGTGTTAGAAATGAATATAGATTTAAAAACAGGGGATGAGGTTTTTTTAGGTATAAAACCTACGAAGCTTTTTATTTCCGGTAAAATATGCGATTT
Organism: Caminibacter sp.; assembly: GCF_053999135.1. NCBI lineage: Bacteria > Pseudomonadati > Campylobacterota > Epsilonproteobacteria > Nautiliales > Nautiliaceae > Caminibacter > Caminibacter sp. The sequence goes on along the minus strand of NZ_JBMXVQ010000030.1, from coordinate 50,042 downwards.
TGAAAATGTTTTGCCTGTAAAAATAAAAAATATTCAAAAAGGCGAAATACTTTCAAATGTGTTATGTGAAATTTCATTACAGCAGATAGAAGTTATTATGTTGAGCAAAAACGTGAATTTTGAAAAAGAGGGGTATTTACTGTTTAAATCAACCGACGTATATATTATAGGAAAAGTTAAATGATAGATTTTACCCCTTTTATTTTGTCGTTTAAACTGGCTTTTTTTGTAACATTGATTTTGCTTGTTGTCGGTATTCCTTTTGCATGGTGGCTGTCTCGTTTGAAATCCGGCATAAAACCTCTAATAGAATCCATTACGGCCCTTCCTATAGTATTGCCGCCTTCGGTACTGGGATTTTATCTTTTAGTTTTTTTATCCCCTGATTCTTTTTTTGGAAAAATCATTTACGATATTTTTAATATTAAACTTGTTTTTACATTTGAAGGATTGGTAATTGCGAGTTGTATTTATTCTTTTCCTTTTATGATTCAGCCTATTCAAAGCGGTTTTGAGAGTCTTAACAAAAATATAATAGAAGCTTCTTACGTAAGCGGCAAAGGTTTTTTGACAACGCTTTTTAGGGTAATTCTTCCAAATATAAAAACTTCTCTTTTAACTGCGATTATTATTACTTTTGCTCATACTATAGGAGAATTTGGAGTAGTATTGATGGTGGGAGGAGCTATACCTGGGAAAACGGAAGTTGCAAGTGTGGCGATTTATGATTTTGTTGAAACTCTTGATTATAAAAATGCCCATATATACAGTGCCATTATGCTTTTAATAAGTTTTACGGTATTACTTGCGGTTTATTATATAAATTACAGGATAAAGAAAAAACATGGTATCGGTTAATATTACAAAAACACTTCACGGTTCTAAAGGAAAGATGGAGCTTAATTGTGATTTTGAAATTTCTAAAGGGGATTTTTTAGCCGTTTTCGGGCCTAGCGGTAGCGGTAAGACTACTCTTTTGAGAGTTATAGCCGGTTTGGAAAAATCAAAAGGAGAAATTGTAGTCGATAAAAAAGTTTGGCAAAACGATAAAATTTTTTTAAAACCTCAAAAAAGAGAAATAGGGTTTGTTTTTCAGGATTTTGCTCTTTTTCCTAATATGACGGTACTTGAAAATCTTTTGTATGTAAATAACGATAAAAAATTTGCTTTAAAACTGCTTAAAATGGGGGAAATTTTGGAATTAAAAGACAGATTCCCTTTAATGCTCAGCGGTGGTCAAAAACAAAGAGTCGCTTTAATAAGGGCTATTATGAGGAAGCCTAAACTGCTTTTAATGGATGAGCCTTTTTCGGCTCTTGATGTTTCTATGAGGGAAAAACTTCAAAATGAAATTTATATGTTTCATAGGGAGTTTGGACTAACTACCATTATGGTGTCTCATTCCCCGGGCGAAATTTATAAACTGGCCAATAAAGTTTTAGAAATAGACCATGGAAAAATTATAAATTTCGGGGATGTTTCAAAAATTCTATTAAAAACAAATACAAGCGAAAAATTTTCAATAGAAGGAACTATTCTTGATATAATAAAAACAGATGTAATTTATATTGCAGTAGTCGAAATAGCTTCTAGAATAGTTGAAATAGTCCTTTCTCAAAAGGAGGCTTTAAATTTTAAAACCGGAGATAAAATTATAATATCGACTAAAGCTTTTCATCCGAATATAAAATTAAAGGAAAAAGTATGAAAATTTTACTTGTTGAAGACGATGAATTTATAGGTGAGAGTATAAAAGATTATTTTGAACTTCAGGGAAATCGTGTAGATTATTATTCTTCTCCTAAAAAGGCTTTAGAAGAGATATATCCTAATAATTATGATATTTTTTTAATAGATATTAATATGCCCGGTATGAACGGATATGAATTTTATGAGGAGCTTAAAAATTATGCCGGGGAAGTGCCGGTAATATTTATTACCGCTTATTCTGATATAGAACATGTGGAAAAAGCGTTTGAGTTAGGTGCGGCGGATTATATTAAAAAGCCTTTTGATTTAAAAGAGCTTGAGCTTCGTGTTAAGAGACTGGTTTTTAAAAAAACCAACTGGATAAAAATAAGTGACAATTATAAATTTGACTTAAGTAAACTAAAACTTTTTTATAAGGATAAAGAAGTTGATTTAACCCAGAACGAAAAATATTTTTTGGAAATTTTAGTAAAAAACATAGGGCAGGTAGTTGATAACGAAACATTAAAAGATTATGTATGGGACGGAAAGGATATATGTAACAACACCATAAGAACCCATGTGAAAAAGCTTAGAAGCAAGTTGGAAGAAAATTTTATTAAAAACGTTAGGGGAAGCGGATATAAAATTGAGAAACAGTAACGATTTTAAATTTGATATTACTATAGCTTTTGTGATTTTTGCCTTTTTAATAGTCGTAAGTGTTACTTATACGGCTATTTATATTTTTACAAATTTAACAACACAGGAATTTAAAGAAAAAGTTAAACTTTCGGCAAACAGTTTTTATTATATCTATAACCAAAAAGAAAATTCCATAAAAAACAGCGTCAGGGCTTTGGCTTCTAATGATATTTTTAACGTAAAATTCAATGTAAATCCGGAAATAATAAAATCGGTGTTTAAAACAATGCTTCTTGCTAATTATTCTATAAAAGAAATAAATTATTATAATCCTTACGGAAAGCTTGAGGTAGGATGTGAAAAATTTAATAAAAATGTTATCTGTTATTCGGATAACAGAAGAATGCTTAACACCAAAAACTTTAAATTTGACAAGCTTTTTATAAGAAGAAATTTTGTAAAAGACGCTATAGAGTTTATAGCCATATCTCCAATCATAAATACAAAAAAGGGTTTTATAGAAGTTAAGTCCTTAATTCATTTAGACTATCCTTCCGATTTATTTAACATTATTTTAGTGGATAAAAAAGGTATTATTCATTTTATGTCTTCTTCTTATTCAAGACCGGTTAATAGTATATATGATATTTTTAATTATTTTTTAGGGGATAAAATATTAAAAACAAAAGAAGGTTTTGTTACCGACGATATTTATGTAAAAGAGTTTTCTTCTGATTTTAAAATTATTTTTATTCAAAATAAAAGCGTAATAAGCAAAACCAATAGAGTTTCTCAGAAAATGGCTTTTATTATGCTTATAATTTCTATTTTTGTGGCTATTCCCCTTGGAATGTTTTTTTCAAAACCTTTTTATAAATTTTATGAAGAGCTTGATAAAAGAGTAAAAGAAGAAATAGAAAAAAGACAGCAAAAAGAACAGCTTTTAATGCATCAGAGCAAACTTGCTGCCCTTGGTGAAATGCTTGGGAATATAGCCCATCAGTGGAGACATCCTTTAACTAGGCTTTCCTTGCTTATTCAAAATCTTGAAATGGCTTTTAAAATGAATAAACTCGATGATAAAAGGTTTAACCAGTTTAAAGAAAACGCTATGCTTCAGATAAATTATATGTCAAATACGATAGATGATTTTATTAACTTTTTTAAAAAAGATACAAAAAAAGTAGAGTTTTACCCAAACGAAATAGTAGAAGACGCTATAAAACTTATAGAAGGAAGAATCAAACAAAACGGAGTGGAAATTATCAGGGAAATAGGTTCTGCTAAATCTGTTTACGGATATAAAACGGAATTTTCTCAAGTTATACTTAATATTTTAAATAATGCTATTGATGTTTTAACAGAAAGAAACATAAAGGATAAAAAGATATGGATAAGAATAAACGGTAGTAAATTAGAGATAGAAGATAATGCAGGAGGAATACCTGAAGAGATAAAAGATAAAATATTTGAACCTTATTTTACCACTAAATTTCAGTCTCAAGGAACGGGAATAGGACTTTATATGAGTAGAGTCATAATAACTCAGCATTTTAACGGCAAATTGTATGTTTATAATTCAAAAAACGGGGCTGTATTTGTAATAGAAGTGTAAAAAAGCACTTTATAAGCACTTAATTTGTTTATAATCCTCCTAAAAAAAAAGGTTTGAGAATGAAAAAATCTACTCTTGGAGCGTTAATAGTAGGAGCTGTTGTAGGGCTTGGTATTTCTTATGTTGCAGCTGTTATGGTGGATATTACGGGACAGCCTAAATTTTGTGCCAACTGTCATACGATGAAACCTATGATTGAAAGTTTTCATTACAGTGTGCACGGAGGAAATAACCCTCAAGGATTTGCCGTTCATCACTGTACGGACTGTCATCTTCCGCACAACTCTTTAATCGGGTATTTGTTTGCAAAAGGGTTAAGTGGGGCAAGAGATGCAATGGCTCAGTTTGGTGTTATTAAAATGGTTGATTTTAAAGAAAATTTCTGGGAAATGAAACATTATGTGTATGACAGTGCTTGTCTTAGCTGTCACCATGGAATAAAAGAGCCTGAAAAAGCAATCGGACTTGCAGATAATGTAAAAGAATTGCATCAAAAATATTATTGGGATGCTAAAAATTCAGGAAAAGATATCAGCTGTGTAAATTGTCACAACGACTATACTATGAGTCATTTTGCTCATCCTAACTTGTTGGAAACCCTTAATACTGCGGAATAATTTTCAATTTTCTTCTTTTTTTCTCCTTAATATATATTTAATGTAAAATTTTTGTTACAATACCTCAAAAAAAAGGTGTTGAAATGAAAAAAGTGCTGCTTTTATTGGTAGGTATTTTTCTGTTTGCTTTTGAATGGAGCGGAAAAGTAAATTGGGCGATGAGTTATGATTTGGCAAAGTCGATTGCCGCTAAAGAAAATAAACTGGTAATGGTGGATATTGCTCTAACAAACTGTCCTCCATGCAGGTATTTAGCGACTAAAGTTTACACGGATGATAAAGTTGCGAATTATATAAACAGTAATTTCGTACCGGTGTTTTATCTAGCGGACCAAGATAATATCCCTGCGGAGGTTCGAAACTATTTTACAGGTTCTACTCCGACGATTCTTTTCATAAAACCAAACGGAGAGCTTGTTTATTCTTTTATAGGTGCAAGACCTCCTAGTGCTTTTTTAAAAATTTTACAGGATGTTAACAGTAAATATAAGGTTTCTAAATGAAAGAGGTGTTAAAAAGAATTTATAAAATTTTCTTTTCGCTTGAAGTTGCGGTTGTGCTTTCTTTGTTGTTTATAGCCGGTCAGATGTATGCTACCTTAGGATTTGGTACAATGCAGGAAGCGTGGAAATATGTTTATGAAACAAAATGGTTTGAAGCTATTATGTGGCTTCTTGGCATTAATCTTATTGGAGTTATGTTTAAATACAAAACCTATAAAAAACCACCTGTTTTTATTTTGCATCTTTCCGTCATAATTATTTTAATAGGAGCGGCTGTTACAAGATATTTCGGATACGAGGGAACTCTTCATTTAAGAAACGGAGAAACCAAATCGGTAATTATGATAGAAAAAAGCAAGGCAAATCCTGCAGACGTTTATCCGAAAGAACTCGGCTTTAAAGTAAAACTTGATAAGTTTGTAATGAGAAAATATCCGGGAAGTATGCAGCCAAGTTCTTATGACAGTTATGTTACCGTTATAGATGAAAAAAATAATAAAAAATTTCAGTATCATATTTATATGAACCATATTTTGGTTTATGGAGGATATAGATTTTATCAGGCAAGTTACGATATGGACGAACAGGGCAGTATTCTTTCGGTAAATCATGACCCTGGTATGTGGATTACTTATTTTGGCTATCTTTTACTTGCGATAGGATTTTTATGGAGTATGATTTATAAAAAGAGCAGATTTATGTTAACGGTTAAAAAATTAAAACAAAGCGGGCTGTTTGCTTTTTTCATGGTTATGTTTTTAGGTTACGGTGCGAATTTATATGCTTTTGATTTAAAAGAGTATGCTCAAAAATCAAAAGCCGTTGCCGATGAGTGGAGCAGGGTGCTGGTTCAAAAAAGCGGTAGGGTTGAGCCTATGGATACCCTTGATTTGGATATAGTCCATAAGCTTACTTTAAAATCAAAAATGCATGGTCTTGATTACAATCAAATAGTTGCCGGAATGGTGGCCTATCCTAATGAATTTCAAAAAATTCCTCTTATTTATGTAGGACATCCGGCAATAAGAAAACTTCTTGGAATTAATGGAAAATACGCTCCTTATAACGCTTTTTTCTTTCCAAACGGGGATTTTAAGTTTTCAAAAGAGATTGATACGGCATTTAAAACACCTGATAAAGACAGAACCATTTTGCAAAGAGAATGGATAAAAATTAATGAAAGAGTGTATGTAGCATTTGAGGTTTATACGGCTAAAATATTTAAAATTTTTCCTACCCCTAATGCAAAAAGTATGAATTACAGATGGTTTAGTATAGATGATATTCAACAAGCCATTAAAATGGGAATGATGAACCCTATTGACGCTCAGTTTTATTTTAATCTTTTTAGGGATTTGGCTTTTGGAGTAAAAAATTATGACGTGAAACTGGAACGCGAAACCCGTCTTAAAATATATGAACTTCAAAAAAGTTATTCAGCTGAAATATTACCTAGCCCTAGCCGAATAAAATGGGAAATTACTTATAACAGAATGCAGATATTTCCTAAACTTATAGGAATATATACGACTATCGGTCTTCTTGCTATAGTTTTAGGGTTTATTGAGATTTTAAAAGAGAAAAGATTTAGAAAACTTGAGATTTCTTTAGTCATTATTGGATGGCTTGCCATTTTAATTCATACGGCAAATATGCTTCTTAGATGGTATGTCGCAGGGCATGCTCCTTGGTCTGATGCGTATGAATCTATTATATTTATTGCATGGGGTGCTGCTTTTGCAAGTGTATTGTTTTTTAGACGTTCAATGCTTGCCCTTGGTGCCGGGTTGTTTGTTGCGGGTATGTTTATGATGGTGGCTCATTTAAACAATATTAATCCTCAAATTACCAATCTGGTGCCGGTTTTAAAAAGTTACTGGCTGCTTATTCATGTTGCCGTAATTACTTCAAGTTACGGATTTTTAAGTGTTGGGGCGATGTTGGGGCTGCTTAATTTAATTTTGTTTGCTTTAAGAAAATACAGACCTCTTGACAATCAGATAAAACAGCTTAATAATATTATTTATATAGCTCTTTATATCGGTTTGGCCCTTCTTAGTATCGGTACGTTTCTTGGAGGTGTTTGGGCAAATGAAAGCTGGGGTAGATATTGGTCTTGGGACCCTAAAGAGACTTGGAGTCTTATTTCTATGGTAGTTTATGCCCTTGTTATTCATACTAAGATGATTCCTAAAATGAGAGGGGAGTTTATTTTTTCTTTATTGGCGTTTTTATCGTTTTTCTTTATTTTATTTACTTATTTTGGAGTCAATTTCTATATTGCTCAGGGACTTCACAGTTACGGACAGGGAGTTGCCGACGGTTACGGATGGGTAAATATTTTATTTGCCGGAATGGGGGCATGGTTTGGAGTGTTTATTTTTGGAATTGGAAGTGCCATTATGCAAAAAATTTCAAAACCGGTTGAGCTTGTTACCGATAACGATAAAAACGATTATCATCCGGAGTTTAAAAAGGAGAAAAAATGATTTGTGATTTATGCGGTAGTAATAAAAATGTAAGTGTTTTTAAAGTGGAGCCTAAAGATGAATATGTAAATTTATGTGAAGTTTGCAAAAGTCAAATTGAAAGCGGAAATCTTGACGAAAATCATTTTCAGTGTCTAAATGATTCTATGTGGAGCGAAAAAAGCGCTGTTAAGGTTTTAACTTACAGACTTTTAAAAAAGCTCGGACGGGCAGACTTAATGGATATGATGTATCTTGAACCTGAAGAATTGGCATGGGCTCAGGCTGAAGCCGAAGAAAAGTTTGATAGTGTAGGCAATAAATTAAACAACGGCGATAACATTATGGTTATAAAAGATTTGCCTGTAAAAGGCGGAGATACTATAAAAAGAGGAACGGTATTTAAAAATATACGCTTAGGGGATACCCCGGGGCATATTTTGGCTAAAAATATTTATATAAAAACGGAGTTCATAAAAAAGGTTTAGTAATGTATTATGTTATAAGTTTTAATTATAGAAATTCCGATGTTGTTCTTAGAAGTAAATTAGCGAAGTTAAAGTTGGAGGATTTTAAAGATTTTAAAGAAGTTCTTTTTCTTTCCACCTGTAATAGAATAGAAGTTATGTTTGATAAAAAAAGAGATTTAAACGAACTTTACGATAAGGTTTTTTATAAGGTTATTACTCCTAAAGAAATGGTGAAAGCGGAAACTTATGAAGATGATGAAGCAGTAGAACATATATTTAAAGTGGCAGCTTCTCTTGATTCTATGGTAGTGGGAGAGACACAAATCACAGGACAGCTTAAAGATGCTTTTATAGAAGCGTATGAAAAACATTATATAGGTCAGGATTTGACAAGACTTATTCACTTTTCTTTTAAGTGCGCCAAAAAAATAAGAAATCAGACCAATATCTCAAGCGAGCCTGTAAGTGTTGCTAGTATTGCGGTAAGACTTGCTAAAGAAAAATTAAACGACCTCAGCGGGTACAGTGCCGTTGTAGTCGGAGTGGGAGATACAGCGAGGATTGTATGTAAAAATCTTATAAAAGAAGGTGTTAATATAATTTTGGTAAACAGAACGGTGGAAAACGCACTTGCTTTAAAAGAAGAACTTGGAGATGAGGTTAATATTGACGTTCATTCTTTGGATTCATTGCCAAAACTGATAAATAACTACAGGCTTCTTTTTTCGGCCACGGCTTCAAATTATCCGGTCATTAGAAAAGAGTTTATAAAACCTACAAAATTTAAAAGACTTTGGTTTGATTTAGCTATTCCTAGCGATATTGAAGAGAGCAGTGAATGTGATAATATAGAAATAATTAAAGTGGACGATTTAAAAGAGATAAGCGAAAAAAATAAGAAAAAAAGAGAAAATGAATTAAAAAGCGCAAATGAGCTTATAAAAAGATGTGTAAAAGATTTTAATAAATATTTGCAATCCGTATCGGTAGAGCCTGTTATTAAATTTTTACAGGATAAAGCTCATGAGTGTTCTAAAAGGGCTTTAAAAAATGCCGTTAAAAAGCATTATATTCCTGAAGAGCTTGAAGAAGAAGTCGAAAAAATTCTTCATAACGCGTTTAAGAGGTTTTTACATCATCCTAATATAACTCTTAGAAAGATGGCTGAAAGTGCAGAAGTGGATATTTTCGTATCGGTACTTAAAAAACTTTTTGGTGCAAACGGTATGGATATGGATATAAATAAATGTGAGTACCATATGGAAAAAGGTATATTTAAATAAGGAAAAAATAAAAAAGGAATAAAAATGGGAAAATTTTTTATTGATGCATGTTTTGGAAAAGAGACTCCATATACGCCTGTGTGGATGATGAGACAGGCTGGAAGATATCTGCCGGAGTATATGGAAGTTAGACGTAAAGCCGGAGATTTTCTTACAATGACAAAAAACCCGGAAATGGTGGCAGAAGTTACCCTTCAGCCGATTGAAATTTTGGATGTGGATGCAGCGATTTTGTTTAGTGATATTTTAAATCTTCCAATGGAGATGGGATTGCCTTTGAAGTTCGAAAAAGGAGTAGGGCCTGTTTTTGAAAAAACTATTTCTTTTGAAGAGGATATTGACGCTTTAGACCCAAAAGCCGATGAAAAAATTTCTTACGTATATGAAGGAGTCAGAAAAATAAAAGAAAGACTGCCTGAAAATAAAGCCCTTATAGGTTTTGCCGGAAGTCCTTGGACTATTGCTACATATATGGTGGAAGGAAGAGGCTCAAAGCAGTACGCAAAAATTAAAAAAATGGTTTACGCAAATCCTATGATGCTTCATAGATTACTAGCATTCAATACAAAAGAGACTATTGAATACCTCTCAAAACAGATTGAAGCCGGGGCTGACGCTGTTATGATTTTTGACAGCTGGGGCGGTGCTCTTGAGAAGGAGAAATTTTTTGAATTTTCGTGGAATTATATGAAAGAAATAGCTAAAAAACTTAAAGAAAAATATCCTAATGTACCTGTTATAGGGTTTTCAAAAGGAGTGGGGCTTTATATGAGCGATATGGATGGAGAGTTTGATGTCATAGGAGTTGACTGGAATACTCCTATGGATTATGCTCTTGGTATATTTAAAGATAATTATACCCTTCAGGGAAATATGGACCCTACAAGGCTTTATTCTAAAAGCGCTACAAAAGAAGCTGTTGAAAAGATTGCTGAGATTATGAATGGACATAGGCATATATTTAATTTAGGACATGGAATTCTTCCTGACGTGCCTGTAGAAAACGCCAAATTTTTTGTGGATTATGCAAAAGAATATTCTAAAAAATTAAGGGAGCAAAAATGAATCTAAGAAGACTTAGATTAAATTCAAATATAAGAGATTTGGTTAGAGAAACTTACATAACTAAAAACGACCTTATAATGCCTGTTTTTATTAAAGAGGGGCTTGATGGTAAAAATGAAATAAAATCGATGCCGGGGATTTATCAGTTTGGCGAGAATAGTTTTTTGGATGAGGTGAATGAATGTATCGAACTTGGCATTAAAGCGGTAATTCTTTTTGGAATTCCTAAACTAAAAGATTCCTGCGGGAGCGATGCTTTAGATGAAGAGGGACTTATTGCAAGAAGTGTTAGAAAAATAAAAGAGACGTTTGGGGATAAAATTGCCGTTATTACAGATTTATGTTTTTGTGAGTTTACAGACCATGGACATTGCGGGATAATAAACCCTAAGTTAAAGACGGTTGATAACGATGCAACACTTGAAATAAGCGCAAAACAGGCTTTGATTCACGCACGTGCGGGGGCTGATATGATAGCGCCAAGCGGTATGATGGATAATATTATTGAAACTCTTAGAAATGCATTAGATGAGAATGGATTTTCCCATATTCCTATTATGAGTTATTCTACTAAGTTTGCTAGCGCTTTTTACGGGCCTTTTAGAGACGCGGCCGAGAGTGCCCCCGTAGCGAATGAATATCTGCCAAAAGATAGAAAAACGTATCAAATGGATGTGGCAAACGCACGTGAGGCGCTACTTGAGAGTCTGATTGATGAAGCTGAGGGTGCTGATATTTTAATGGTAAAACCGGGACTTGCTTTTATGGATATTATTAAAACGATAAAAGAAAATACTCTAAAACCGCTATGTGTTTATAATGTAAGCGGTGAATATTCAATGGTAAAGGCGGCAGCACTAAACGGATGGATGGATTATGAAAATTTAATGATGGAAATACTTCTTTCTTTTAAAAGGGCTGGTGCGGATATGATTATAAGCTATCACAGTAAAGATGCGGCAAAATTATTATAAAATGATATAATTTAAATAAAAAATAAAGGGAGATTTATGAAACTGACAATTGCGACAAGAGGTAGTAAACTTGCTTTATGGCAGGCTGAGTGGGTTAAAAAAAGACTGGAAAATTTAGGCCATGAAGTAGATTTAAAAATCGTAACGACAACAGGGGATAAAATTCTTGATAAACCTTTAGCGGAAATAGGAGGAAAAGGGCTTTTTATTAAAGAAGTAGAAGAAGCTCTTTTAAGAGGAGAAGCTCAAATAGCAGTACATTCTTTAAAAGATTTTCCTACTCAATATGAAACGGAACATTTTGAACTGGCTGCTATTCCTAAAAGAGAAGCGGTTGAGGATGTGTTTTTGAGTGAAACATTTGAAACATTAGCCGAACTTCCTCATAACGCGGTTGTTGGGACTAGCTCAATCAGACGTGCTATGCAATTAAAAGCGTTTAGAGATGATTTGGTAATTACCGACCTTAGAGGGAATGTCGATACAAGAATCAATAAATTAAAAAGAGGCGAATACGACGCTATTATTTTAGCTTATGCGGGTATTAAGAGGCTCGGACTTATGAAAGAAGTTAAATATTTTGAGGTTTTGGATACCGATATTATGATTCCTGCTATGGGACAGGGGGCTCTTGGTATTGAAACTATAAAAGATAAAGCCGTAATTGAAGCGGTAAAACCTCTTAACGATTTATGGACAAGAGTAGAAGTGACGATTGAGAGAGATTTTGTAGATGAACTTAATCTAGGTTGTCATGCTCCTGTTGGGGTAAATGCTAAGATTATGGTAGATGATTCCATAAAAATCAAAGCAGCGCTTCTTGATAAAAATGAAAAACTTATTAAAAAAGAGCTGGTAGTGCCGTTTGATGAGTGGCAAACAGCCGGTAGAACATTTGCTAACGAATTTAAGGAATATTTATGAGCGGGATAGATTTTAAGAAACTTTCTCGTTTTTCCCGTCATGCGCCAAGATATACTTCTTATCCTACGGCGGTTGAGTTTAAAGACCTCTCACCCGAAGATATAATTGACGAATTAAAATCAGACAAACCTCTAAGTCTTTATTTTCACCTTCCTTTTTGTAAGAGTGCTTGTTATTTTTGCGGATGTAATGTAGTTTATACAAGTAAAGCTGATAAAAGAAGAAGATATATCGATTATTTAAAGCGAGAGCTTGATATTTGGGCAAAGTATCTTGATACGCACAGAATGGTAAGACAGCTTCATTTCGGAGGAGGTACGCCTACGTTTTTTACTCCAGAAGAGCTTGAGGAAATTTATGAATTAATTTATTCTCATTTTAAAAATTTTGAAAAAGACGCTGAAATCAGCGTAGAAATTGACCCTAGATTTTTTTCTCAGGAACATATGGATGTTATGAAAAAATACGGTGTAAACAGAATCAGTTTCGGAGTTCAGGATTTTAACGAAGAAACCCAAAAAGCCGTAAACAGAATTCAGCCGTTTGATTTAACAAAAGAAGCTGTGGATATCGCAAGGTCTGCGGGAATTAATTCCATAAATATCGACTTGATTTACGGACTTCCGTTTCAGACATTAGAAACGTTTAAAAAGACGCTTGAGCTGGTAAAAGAGTTAAATCCTGACAGATTGGCCGTATTTAATTACGCTCACGTTCCATGGCTGAAAAAGGGGATGAGAAAAATAGACGAAACTACTCTTCCAACTCCTGAAGAAAAGCTTAAAATTTTTAAATACGTTATAGACTTTTTTGAAAACAACGGTTATAAAATGGTGGGAATGGACCATTTTGCAAAACCTGACGATGAGCTTTTTAAAGCAATCGAAAAAGGCGAGCTTCACAGAAATTTCCAAGGATATACTACAAAAGGAGGAGCCGATTTAATCGGATTTGGATTAACTTCCATCAGTGAAACAAGTAAAGCCTATTTTCAAAACTATAAAGATTTGAAATCTTACGAAAAAGCTATTGATGAGGGAAGACTTCCTGTATTTAGAGGAGTTGTGTTAAATGAAGAGGATTTAATAAGAAAATATGTCATTATGGAAATGATGGCGAATTTCTCTTTTGATATTGAAAGATTTGAAAAAACGTTTGGAATTGATTTTAGAAAAAAATTTGAAAATGAACTTAAAGAGCTTGAAGAGTTTATAAAAGAAGGTCTGGTTGAAATTACGCCTAAAAAAATATTGGTAAATAAAACGGGAAGTCTGTTAATTAGAAATATCGTACTTCCTTTTGATGAATATTTCAAAAAAATGGCAAATCAAAAAGTCTTTTCAAAGAGTATATAAAGGAAAAAATATGGTTATCTCAATTGGAAATCTGCCTTTAAAAGAGATAAAAGCGGATGTTTTTTTACATCCTGTAAAATACAAAGATTCCATTACTTACGAACCTATGGCTGAAGAGGCAGTAATTGCTCTTATTGCCAAGCATTTTACATACGATAAAGTTCCTGAGAAGGTAAAAGAGTATTTTGATGAAATGGATGACGGGTATTTGTTTAGTGAGAGCAATTTTGATGAATTTGATTTGGAAAAACTTGATGTCGGAACTATTTTAGCCGGGCGTGATTTATCACTTCATCCAAAAACCGAAAACATAAGGAAGTTTTTAGCTCTTCTCAGGGATTTTGGCGGATTTGAAATAAAAGGTATTGAAGTGCCGGAATTTTTTACCCCAAGCGACCCGGAGCTTGCGGAAATCGTAGAGACGGAAAAAAGTTATGAAATTGCCCTTGAAGAGATTGACGAGCTTGAGAGTTTTGACGGAAGTGTTGTATATGCTTGTGATGACCCTATTGTGGTGAAAAATAACGAACTTTTGTGTTCTCACCAATTTATTATCGCCAATAAAATAAAATCACTTAAAGTAAAAGTTGACGGAGAAATTAAGGAAATTAAAAAAATTCCCGAACTCAAAGGGACATTTGGAGTTATATTAAAACCGGTGGATGAGTATCCGTTTTTAAGAGTTAAAATTCAAAACGTTAATTGAGACACTGACTAAATAAAGTAAAACAATTGTAAATTTAAGTGGTGCGTAAGCAAAAAGAAGCACGGAGCTGTCATATTTTTATTTTTGGAGTTTAGCATGAAACAACCCTAGTTTAGTCAGTACTTTAATTGATTATATTAAGAAAATTTAGTATAATTAGCTAAAAAGGAGGGGAAAATGGCAGTAAATGTATGTGTTCCTTTAGCAAACGGATTTGAAGAAATCGAAGCTATGAGCTTAATTGATGTTATGAGAAGAGGCGGTTTAAATGTAATAGTAGCGGGAGTCGGAGGGGATGTAATTTTCGGTGCTCATAATATTAGAGTGATTCCCGATACTAAAATTGAACTTGTAAATGCGGATGATTTGGACCTGGTGGTGCTTCCAGGAGGTCTTCCGGGGGCTATTAATTTGGCAAAAGACGAATACGTTCAAAATCTTTTAAAAGAGATGGATAAAAAAGGAAAATATGTAGGGGCAATCTGTGCTGCACCTTACGCCTTAAAAGAAGCGGGAGTGCTTAAAGATAAATATACGGCATATCCTGGATGGGAAGAAAACATTAAAAAAGAAGGATATGTTTCAGATGCTAAAGTAGTAGAGGATAAAAATGTATTGACTTCAAAAGGTCCTGGAACCGCTATATGTTTCGGACTTGAAATTGTAAGAAAGTTTGCAGGAGAAGAAGTTTATAAACAGCTTAAAGCAGGGCTTTTAGCAGATTACTGCTAAGGCCTTTATAGGAGGTAAAAATGAGAGGAATTGACGCATTGGAATATTTTTTGGAAAACTGGCATGGTAAAATCAGGGAGTTTGATGAGATAGAAGAATTTGAAGCAATGGTTGAGTATGCTTTTGGAAGCGATATAAGGGTTGTAAATACAAAAGTGATAATTGAAAAATTTTTTGATAAAAGAATAAGATTCGAAGATATACTGTTTGAAGATTTAAAAACCTGCTTTTTACCGGAAGAAGTTGAATTTGACCCTGAAAGCGGAAATCTTTATATCACAAGAAATATGTATAGAATTAAAATAGCGCCTAAAATCTGCTGATTTGGCGCTTTTAATCCGGTGTTTCAAGTTCTAAGCTCATAAGATACATATCTTCTCCGTCGATTATTTCCAAGTCACCGCTACCGCAATGCGGACATAAATATTCATCTTTTTTTAGCGTGCTTTGAGTGTTGCATTTTCTGCACCGTACTACAACGGGTTGTATATTCATTATAAATTCTGCGTTTTCACACATAGTACCTTCTTTAAACGTATCAAATGCGGTTTTTAAAAGTTCCGGTTCTACACCGCTTAAGACTCCTATTTTTATTTCAAGTTTAGTTACTTTCGTGGCTCCGTTTTTTATTGCGTGTTCTTCAGCTAATTGAAGAAGGGAATCTACTATTGAATATTCATGCATTCATCACCTTTTTTTTAAAATTATATTATAATAATAAGAAAAAAGGATAAAAGTGAGCAAAGAAGAAAAAAAAGAACAAATAATGAAAACAGCTTTATCTCTTTTTGCAAAACAAGGTTTTTATAGTACTACAATAGCCGATATTGCCCGAGAAATGGGAATGAGTGTCGGTAATATGTATAATTATTTTCCTTCAAAAGAATCTTTAGCAAAAGAACTTTTAATTTATACGTCAAAAAAATTCGGAGATGAAATTAGAAAAATTAATGAAATGGATATTTCATCGAAAGAAAAAATTAAAAAAATTGTTGAATTGTACTTCAAAAAAGCGGTTGAAGAGCCGGAATTAGTGGATTATTTTATGAGGGTTTATTTATCAAACAAAGAAATATTTAATAACGGATGTGAAGGTATGCTTTGCGTTTCGGCGTTTGTAACTGAGATTATGATTTTTTTTGAAGAAGGTGTTAGAAAAAAAGAGCTTAAAAACCAGGATTTTTTTGCAGCATTCGGGCTTTTTATGGGATATATAGGAGGGCTTGCGTTTTTAAACAGGGAAAATATTTTAGGAAAACCTCTTGAAGAATATATTGAGCCTGTAAGCGAGAATATTTATAATGCGCTTAAAGCCTAAAATAATATGGATAGATGGGGTGGGATGCAACGGGTGTTCTCACTCTTTTTTTAATTATCCTGAAATTTCTTCTTTTTTTGAAAATTTTGAACTTTTATATCATCCGCTGCTTGACACTGATGAATTTAACGTTCAAAATTGCGATATATTAATTATAGAGGGAGCGTTAAAGTCGAATTTTTCTAGGCTCGGAAAAGATTTAAACTCTTTAATATCAGAGCTTTTTTTTAAATCTAAGAAAATTATAGCGTTGGGAACGTGTGCGGTTTACGGAGGAATTTTTGGCAAAGGATTGGTTTTTGATAAAAATGAAAAAGGAAAATTTTATAAATGCAGGGATAGAGTTATAAATATCTCCGGGTGTCCTTCACATCCCGAGTGGATTATGTATGTTCTTAATATGATAAAAAACGATAAAAAAATAGCGTTAGATGAATTTAACAGACCCGTTGAAATATTTTCTTATACTTCCCATATGGGTTGTACAAGAAACGAATATTTCGAATGGAAAATAGATGCTCAGGATTTCGGTTCTAAGGAAGGGTGTCTTTTTTATTATCAGGGCTGTCAGGGGCCTTTTACTCATAGCAGTTGTAATAAAATATTATGGAATGAAGTAAATTCAAAACCAAGAGCGGGTACACCTTGTTTTGGATGTACAGAAGTTTCTTTTCCTAAAAAAGATTTATTTAAAACGGAAACATTTATGGGAATCCCTGCCAATATTCCTTTAGGGGTTAGCAAAAGGGCCTATCTTACCATAAGCGGTATTGCAAAAAGTCTTACGAATGAGAGACTTACAAAAAAACTTATAGAGTGTGAAAATGAAGATAAACAAAAAGATAATTAATAAAATAGAAGGCGAAGCAACTTTAAAAATTTATGAAGAAAAAGATATTATAGACTTTGTCGAAATAGAATTTTGGCAGTACAGGGGAATAGAAAAATATCTTCAAAACAGGCATTATATGGATGCGTTGGTTATTAATCCCAGAGTTTGCGGAATATGCGGTCATTCTCATCTTTTAGCAACTGCCAAAGCAATAGAAAATGCTTTTGGGGCTAAAATTACTCAAAAAGCAAAAATTTTAAGAGAAATTACCACAGGGTTGGAAATTATTCAAAATCATATAAAATGGTTTTATATTACTCTTTTTCCAACTCAAATAAAAGATAGAAGTTTTACCCTTAAAGCTTTGAGGTTATCATCTTTTATTTCTAAAATTATAGCTTTAATATCCGGGCAGTTTCCTCATAATTCTTATATTATTCCCGGAGGAGTTACATGTGATTTGACAAATCTTGAAATATTTAAATTGGAAGATATGCTGAAAATGTTAATGGATGAAATTCAAGCGGTGATTGATAAGGATGGAAATTCTCGGGATTTAGAAAAATTCTTTGAAAATTTACCGAAAAATATAGGAAAATCATTAAATAGATTTTTAGTATTAGGAGATAATTTATTTTTTTCAAAAAACGGAAAAACTGAAAAAATAAAAGAAGAGAAAACAACTTCTCTTTATTCAAATGTACTTTATGAGGATAAATTTTACGAAGTAGGGCCTCTTGCTAGAAACATTAACAATTCTTTGGTAAAAAAAATATACGAAAAATATGAAGATTCAATATACACCAGAATTTTTGCCAGACTTTATGAAATTAATTTAATTATAGAGTATCTTTTAGAAAATATTAAAAATATAGATGTATGTGAGCCTTCTTATATAAAACCCGTTGTTAATAACGCTTCTGGTATTTCGGTTATAGAAGCTCCAAGAGGCAGTCTTATTCATAAAGTGGAAATAAAAGATGAAAAAATCAAATCTTATGAAATCATCGTACCTACTCAGTTTAATTTATCAAACGGTACAAAAGAAAATCCTTCTGCCGCTCAGGCAGCCCTTATGAGTGAAAGAAAAGAGTATTTAGATACTATTTTTAAATGTTTTGATATATGTGCCGTTTGTGTTACTCACTAAAAGAAATAAAAATTACGATAAGACATATTATAATAAAAAATTATAACCTTAAAAATAATAAAAATGTCTATAAAGTGCCTAAATTATTAAAAATTTATTAAGAAATATTGAAAATGAATATTTATTTATATTATAATACTCTTTGAGCAAACAAAAATGGGAGGCAGGTCATGAACGATGCTTTAATGAAACAAATGAAAGAAAGAATCGAAGCTCTCAGAAAACTTCCTGGTATTGGTTCTAAATCAATCAAAGAAGTATTAGAAGAGCATGGATTTACAAGAAGGGATTTTTTAAAATGGTCAGCGGCACTTGCTGCTACGTTGGGATTACCGGCTAGTTTTGCGCCTATAGTTGCAGAAGCTGCCGAAGTTAGTGACAGATTACCTGTTGTATGGCTACATCTTGCCGAATGTACTGGGTGTAGTGAAAGTTTAATCAGAACTGATGCTCCAACACTTGATGATTTAATTTTTAATTATATTAATCTTCAATACCATGATACTATTATGGCGGCGGCAGGATGGCAGGCTGAAGAGAATTACGAAGAAGCACTTGAAAAATTTGCCGGCAGATATGTTTTATGTGTAGAAGGTGGTGTGCCTACTAAAGACGGTGGGGAATATTTAACATTAGGACCTCATGCCGAAACAGGTCTTGAGAAATTAAAAAGAAGTGCTGAAAAAGCAGGTGCTATTATTGCCGTAGGTACTTGTAGTAGTTTCGGTGGTATTCAAGCTGCTTATCCAAATCCGACAGGAACAGTTGGTATTAGTAAAGTTTTGAATAAACCTGTAATTAATGTACCGGGATGTCCTCCAAGCGCTAAAAATATCGTAGGGACAATTGTTTATGTAATTTTATTTGGAGCACTTCCGGCAGTTGATAACTTCAACAGACCAAAATGGGCTTACGGGCTTAGAATTCACGACCTATGTGAAAGAAGAGGTCATTTTGACGCAGGCGAATTTGTAGAAGAATTCGGTGATGCCGGAGCGGAACAGGGATTTTGTTTATATAAAGTAGGATGTAAAGGTCCTTATACGTTTAATAACTGTTCACGTGAGAGATTTAATCAGCATACATCTTGGCCAGTTCAAGCGGGACATGGATGTATTGGATGTAGTGAACCTGATTTCTGGGATGCAATGGCACCGTATGAAGAGCCATTAGCGGACCATAAATTTATGAGTGTAAATGCCGATGCGGTAGCAGATAAAGTAGGTATTACTATTTTAACTGTAGCAGGTGTTGCTATAGCAGCTCATGCGGCATTAAGCGCAATTAAAAATCCTAAGGAGTAATAGATGGCTAAAAGAGTAGTAATTGACCCGATAACAAGAATAGAAGGGCATTTAAGAGTAGAAGTTGTACTTGATGAAAACAACGTAATTAAAGACGCTTATTCAAGTGCGACTTTATGGAGAGGTATTGAGGTTATCCTTAAAGGAAGAGACCCAAGAGATGCCGGATTTATGACTCAAAGAATTTGTGGGGTTTGTACTTATTCTCACTACAAAGCGGGTATTACGGCTGTAGAAAATGCGCTTGGTATCGAACCTCCGCTAAATGCAAAACTTACAAGAACACTTCTTGATTTTGCGCTGTTTTTCCATGACCATATCGTGCATTTCTATCAGCTTCACGCACTTGACTGGGTAGATATTGTAAGCGCTCTTAAAGCGGACCCTAAAAAAGCGAGTGAAGAAGCGTTTAAATATGTGCCAAAAGGTTATGAACCGATTGCTACAGGTGAAGATCATTTAAGAGATGTTCAAAAAAGAGTGGCGAAATTTGCTGAGAAAGGTGATTTAGGACCGTTTAAAAACGCATATTTCGGTCATAAAACAATGAGATTTACACCTGAACAAAATTTAATCGCACTTAGCCATTATCTAAAGACCCTTGAAATGCAAAGAATTGCCGCTCAAATGATGGCGATTTTTGGTGGTAAAAATCCACATCCTCAAAGTTTGACAGTAGGTGGTGTTACTTGTGTTATGGATTTACAAGATCCGGCAAGACTTGCTGAATATATGACTAAATTTAAAGAACTTGCCGATTATACAAACAGAGCTTATTATGCTGATATCGTAATGGCGGCGGCTGCATACGGAAACGAACCAAGTGTTGTTCAAAAAAATAATTTAGGTAACTATATTGCATACAGAACTATGCAAATGTCTCAAAATTCCTGGCTGTTTGACGCATGCGGGTATATTAAAGATTTTGACCTTGGCAAATTCTATGAAATAGACGAATCAAAAATAGAAGAAGACGTAACACATTCTTGGTATAAAGATACAGGATTTAGACATCCTTATGATGGAGAAACCGTTCCTAACTATACAGGTTATGTTGACGGTGAAAGTATTGACGGAGAAGGAAAAGTTGTTCATACTAAAGTTGCTGATCCTAAAGGAAAATATTCTTGGATTAAATCTCCAAGATACAATAAAGAACCTATGGAGGTTGGACCTCTTGCTTGTATGGTAGTTAACTACGCAAAAGGTAACGAAAAAGTTAAAAAAGTTGTAGATGAATTCTTGGCTCAAACAGGACTTCCGGCAGAAGCTTTATTTACAACTCTTGGAAGAACTGCTGCTAGAATGTTACAAACTAAAACAATTGCCGATTACGGTTTAGAAGCATTCAATAACTTAGTAGAAAACCTAAAAGTAGACCAAACTACAGTAGCACCTTATGTAATTGACAAAAACAAAGAATACAAAGGTAGATTTATCGGTGACGTTCCAAGAGGAATGCTGTCTCACTGGTGTAGAATTAAAGACGGAAAAATTGAAAACTGGCAAGCGGTTGTTCCTTCAACTTGGAATGCAGGACCGGCTGATGGAAACGGTAAAAAAGGTGCTTATGAAGCAAATTTAATCGGTATGAAATTAGCAGACCCTGCAAAACCGCTTGAAGTTATCAGAAATATCCACAGTTACGACCCATGTATCGCATGTGCTGTGCATGTAATGGACGTAAAAGGTAAAAAACTTGGTGAATTCAAAGTAGACCCACTTTACGGTGCATGCTAAGGAGGGGAAAATGAAATTTTTAAAAGTTATGGGAAACTATCTCGGTGGAATCGAATTTTCCGCCGGGTATAGATGGCAACACTGGATTAGAGCCATTTCTATTTTTGCATTAATTGCAACAGGTTTTTATTTAGCAAACCCTTTTATTACTTATGCAAATGTATCTCCTGAACCGACTAGATTTTTACATGCCGAAATTAGGGAATGGCATATAATATTCGGTTTTGCTATGATCGGAGCGGTTTTGTATAAGACTGTTTATTTCTTTTTCTTTCCGGAAGCTAAATATGAAAGAGCTTCTTTAAAAGACGCTTTTAATATTAAACTTGCCATTCAGCAAGTAATGTATTATTTGCTTATAGCAAAACACCCTCATACAAAAGGTGTTTACAATCCTTTACAATTTTGGGCTTATACAATGCTTTATGTATTTTTCTATGGTATTATTATCACTGGACTTGCCCTTTATGCCGAAGTTTATCATCAGGGACTTGGAGGAGCTTTATATCCTTTAGCTAAGTCAGTTGAAAGCTTTTTTGGCGGACTTGCATATGTTAGACTTTGGCATCATATTTTTATGTGGGCAATTATTATTGTAGTATTTGTTCATATTTATATGGCTGTTTATAATGCGGTATTTGGTAAAAACGGTGGAATGGACGCAATTTTCTCAGGTATGAAATGGGAAAAAGAGGATAAAGACCACTAATTTTCTCCCTCTTTTTCTTTCAAAAGATAAATTGTATAATTTATTTTTTGAAAGGAATTTAATGAAAATATTGGTGTTGGGAATAGGAAATATATTATTTGGTGATGAAGGAATTGGAGTTCATCTTGTTCATTATTTGGAAGAAAAATATGAATTCGAAGGTCCTCATCAAGTTGATTTTATAGACGGTGGAACTCTTGCTCAACGATTAATTCCCATAATTGTGGAATATGATAAAGTATTTATATTTGATACGGTGGATGTGGATGAAGCTGAAATAGGGGATGTTTATTTTTTTGACTTTTTAGATGTTCCTGAATGTGTCAGCTGGCAGGGAAGCGCTCATGAGGTTGAAATGCTTCAAACTTTAGAGATGATTCATATGATGGGAGATTTGCCGGAGACAAAAATTATAGGAGTTGTTCCTTATGTGATTGGGGAGGATACTACTTTTACTATAACCAAGCCCGTTCTTAAAGCTGCAAAACTTATGGAAAAAATTTTAATTACAGAGCTTGAAAAGTTAGGAATTAAAGCAAAAGTAAAAAATCCAGACGTTGATTTACAGGAAATTGCCAGAGTTTCTTATAAAAAAGGCGTTCCTGAAGAGTCGCTTAGAGGTTTGGAAATAGGGAGTGAGCAATGATTTTAAAGTTTATTTTTGAGACTCCTTCTAATCAGGGAATTATAGAAAAAATTTGTATAAGAGTGGCTGACAGTGCTGGTGTAAAATTGGGTTTAAGTAGGGATTTAAATTATATTTATGCGTATGTCGATGGAGATGAAGGAAGAATAGAAAATTTTTCAAGAAGATTAGCTACAGAACTTCCTCTTTCCATCTTTTTAAAATCCCTAAATGCTGAGATAACAGAAGAATTTAAAGACGATTTAAAAAGAGAGTTTCCAGATATTTCTCTTCCTCCCTGTCCTAAATGTTTAAGAGAGGTAAAAGACAAAAACAGTAAACATTATTATGATATATTTCATCACTGCGAAGTATGCGGATATAAAGTCCTAAAAACTGATATTGAAAATTCAAAAGAACTTTTTGATAATTTAAAAGAAAAATTAAAAAACGGTGATAAAATTTCAATTCAAACAATGAACGGGGCTTATGAAATAAGCAGTAATTTAGAAGAAGCGGAGACAGTTGTAGCAAAAGATTTAGCAAGCGTAGCTAAATATTTTATGGCTTTTGAAGGTGATGCTAAAGCGCTTGCGAGTATTGAAAAACCGCTTGTTACGTTAAAAACAAATCTTGAATTTAAAAAAGATTATGGTCTTTCAATTCCGGCATATGATGTAAAACTTCCTGATTGTATGGTACTTGAGCTTTTATTTGACGGACTTGACTTACCGCTTTTGGGACTTAAAAAAACGGATAATCCTGAAGATTTGATTTTTGAAGTCAAAACCGAAGAGATACCAAAAGCCGTAGTCACCGATTCTATCAAAAAAGATATTTTGTTATATAAAGGAGATAGGGGGATTATTCCTAAATTCGAAAATTTTATAAAAGAAGATATTATAGGCAGACATAAAGATTATGTAGCGTTTAGCGAAAATGAAAAAACTATTTTAGATAGAATTGAAAAGTATAAATTTAATGAATTTAAAGAAGTAAAACCTGCTTTTGGCGGATTTTTCGGGGTAGTTAATCAGTGGGATTTAGAAAATAAAAATATTATGGGATTTTGTTTTTATAAAGAAGGAGAGAGCAAAATTTTTATAAATTCTCCGAAGTTTGGTTTGGTTGAATATATAGATTTTAATTTTTATTTTGATAATTTTGAAGAAATTTTTTCATTGATAGGCGCTATGAACGAAACAGGTAAAAAACTTATAGAAAATTTCTCTAAAAAAAGACCGGAACTTTTCGAAAAAGCGTTAAATGTTAATATTAAAAATAATAAAAAAGGAATTTATTATCTTTGGGGGCTTATCGGAATCGTGCTTGGATTTGCTGATAATGTAGAAGAAGCGGCTATTAAGCTTTTAAAATATGCAAATGAGGCTATGACCAAAAAGGGACCTAGAATCGACTATAAGCTTGAGGGTAATAATCTAAATCCTTTATGGACAATCAGAACGGCTATGAGTTTTAATTTGGCGGGAGTTGATAATTACTTGATAAGTTATGGAGTGATTGAAAGTTTTGCTGAATTTTTAAGCAACACTTACGAACAGGTAAACAAAGAATCTCCTCTTAACGGGGCAGTTATTGTAGGGGATTTGTTTGAAGGAGAATTTTTGAATAAAATTTACAGTTATATAGAAAAAAATTATCCGGTATTTACACCAAAGGCACTTCCTGTAAGCGGAGCTGTTGAAGCATATGGAGCATTAGTGATAAATTCAAAAATTTAACAAAAATTTTACAAATTTAATATTTCTTTAATTTTGTATTTATATACTTTCAGTGCGAAAAAGCTTTTTCATTTTTTCTCCTTTTTTATTTTTTCCTCCTTTTTTTCATTATAATTTCAAAAAAGGTCTCACTTGAGATACAGATATAAAATCAATGGAATTGTCCAGGGTGTAGGTTTTAGACCGAGTGTTTATAAGATAGCCAAAAATCTTAATTTAAAAGGATTTGTATTAAATAGCGGTGATGGTGTTATAATAGAAATTGAAGGTAAAAACGCTTCAAAATTTATAAATAAACTAAAAAACAATTTACCGCCGTTAGCTAAGATAGAATCTATTGAAGAAGAAATTCTCCCTTTAGCAAATTATAAAACCTTTGAAATAAAAGAATCGAAAAACAGTTTAAAAACGACTTCAATTTCTCCTGATAAATCGATTTGTGATGAATGTATTAAAGAGATGTTTGATAAAAACAACAGACGATACTTTTATCCTTTTATAAACTGTACCAACTGCGGTCCGAGATATACTATCATAGAAAATATTCCTTATGACAGAAAAAACACCTCAATGAAAAAGTTTAAAATGTGTGAGGAGTGCTATAAAGAATATACAAATCCTCTTGATAGAAGATATCATGCAGAACCTATAAGCTGTTATAACTGCGGCCCTAAACTCAGTGTTTTAGAAGGTGGAAATTTTAAAGAGATATCTTTTGATAATGAAATAGAAAAAATAAAATTTATAGCCAATAAAATAAAAGAGGGAAAAATCGTTGCTCTAAAAGGGCTTGGGGGATTTCATCTGATGTGTGACGCTACGAATAAAGAGGCGGTTTTGGAACTTAGAAAAAGAAAAAGAAGACCCTCAAAGCCGTTTGCTTTAATGTTTAAAAATCTTGAACAGATTAAAGAATATGCCAAACTTACTCAAAAAGATGAAGAATTAATAAATTCTTATGAAAAACCTATCGTTTTAGTAAAAAAGAAAAAAGAACTCCCGGGTATTGCCGATAAAATAGACAGATACGGCGTGTTTTTGCCATATACTCCTCTTCATCTGCTTTTATTTGAATTTTTGGATTTTCCACTTGTCGCTACAAGCGCGAATGTTTCAGACGAGCCTATTATCAGAGATTCAAATGAGCTAATAGAAAAGCTTGGAAGTGTGGTGGATTATATTCTTGATAACAATAGAGATATAATAAACGCATGTGATGACAGTGTGGTTCAGGCAGTTGGAGAAGATATTATTACTATGAGATGTGCAAGGGGTTACGCTCCTTTTAGCATAAAAACAAAAAACTCTCTTAATATTTTAGCGGTCGGGGCAAATCAAAAAAACACAATTTCTCTTTCTTTTGGAGATAAACTAATTTTATCTCCTCATATAGGAGATTTACAAACGCTTGGAAGTGTTGAATATTTTGAAAGAACGATTAAAACTTTTAGAAGACTTTATGATTTCAATGAGGATATTATAATATGCGATAAGCACCCATATTACGAATCTACAAAATGGGCTTTTAAGCAAAATAAAAAAACTTATCAAATCCAGCACCATTACGCACATGCGCTTTCTACTATGTTTGAATATGACTTAGACGGTGAATATCTATGTTTTATATTTGACGGTACCGGATATGGAGATGACGGGACAATTTGGGGAGGTGAAATATTTATAGCCGATAGGCATAAATATAAGAGAATTCATTATATAAAACCTTTTAAATTAATGGGAGGCGAAAAGGGGGTAAAAAATCCTGCTAATATGGCGGTGGCATTAATTAACGATGACTTAGCTAAAAATTATCCTAATTACAAAATAGCAAAAACTCTAAAAAACGGCTCTTTTCCTTTGACAAGCTCTATGGGAAGAATATTTGATATAGTGGCATTTCTTGGCGGTATGATTGAAAAGAATGAATGGGAAGGTTTAAGCGGACTATTAATTGAGAGATATTATAACCCTAATATAAAAGAAACTGTTGAACTGAATATAGATAAAGAGATAGATTTTAGGCCTCTTCTTAATTTTGCGGCAAAACATAGGGGCGATTTTGAGAGAGTTTCAAGTGTGTTTTTAAATTCTATTATTAAAATGATTGAAAATATTTCAAAAATTTATGATTTACCGATAATTGTCGGAGGTGGGGTGTTTCAAAACAAAACTCTTCTTGGTATAATAAATAAAAAACTAAACCCGTATTTTAATAAAAAGATACCGATTAATGACGGCGGAGTCAGTGTAGGACAGGCTGCATGGGGGATTTGGAATCTAAAATAAATCTAAAGGGATATAATGGATAATAAAACAAAGTTTATAAATTTAATGGAAAATGATATTTTCGGATTGGACAGGGAGCTTGATTTTGGAATATATCATCTTTTTAAAGTTTCTAAAAAACAAATTGAAAAAATTTTGAAAAATATTGCAGAAGATGCGGATGATGATATTTATGATTATTTGTATAATTTTTTTTCATTATATTATGAAGGTGGAGATTTTGGATATACAAAGAGAGCATTTGCTACGTTTACAATCCCTTATATTCATAAAGAGTACCAAACAGATTTAAAAGAAAAATGTAGTTTTGAATCTTCTCATTCTTTTTTTTATGATGGAGAAGAAACGAAATTTACTTGGAAAACGGAAGATAGCTACTATATAAAATCTTCAAAATATTTTAATAAATTGATTGCAAAAATCGGAGATTATGAAATCATTTTTAAAGTAGTTGGAGAAGATGAAAACTTTGACAGTAAAAAAACAAGACTTTTCAGGTTTATAAATGCTAAAAAAGACGATAATAAAATAATTCTTAATTTTAATATCTCAAATACCCAAACACCAAAGCATGTTATATATTTGGTAGTAAGAAATATGATTAAGAAAGGTTTAGAAGAATTTGAATATGTTAAAAGCGAAGATTTTGAAAAAATTCCCTCACAAAACTCGCTTTTTAGCAATTTTGAAATAGAGAATTATAAAAAATATCTTTTTAAAGACTCAAAATCTATTTTTGAAAACAAAAAATCTGGGGAGGAAGATAAAGTTCAAATTTTTTCATTTCCTAAACTTTATATTACAAAAAAAGATTATATTGAAAAAGTTTATAACAAAAATGAGTTAAAGAATTTACTAAATAAAAAGACAGTTGATTTGGACAAAGATATAGACAGAATTTTTGAAGAAGACGAAAATTTAGAGTTTTTTTACAAGCTTGACAGAGTATTTAACGACTTTATAACAGGAGTTGACAGTGATTATTTTATTCACAAAAATTTAAAAAGATTTTTATTAACTGAACTTGATAAATTTATTAAAAATTATGTTTTGTATGATACAGAAAAGTTATTAAGCAAAGAGGGAGAAGACTTAAGAAAAAAAGCCCTTAAATTTAAACAAAAAGCGGAGGAGCTTATTGATTTTTTAGCGGCGGTTGAGGAGTTTCAAAAATATATTTGGGAGAAAAGAAAACTCATAAAAAAAGTTCATTATATTATCTCAAGTAACAAATTGAAAAATGATGAAGATTTGCTGAAGGAAATTTTAAAGAACAAAAATCAAACTGACGAGTGGAAAAATTTAGGATTATGCGATAAAAGTCCGAATATTGATGATTTAAAACAAAAGCCATATCCGGTTGATACAAAACATTTTGATGAAGAATTTAAAATCAGGCTTTTATCCGGGTTTAGCGATTTGGACAGTGAGACTGACGGAATTTTAATAAAAAGCGAAAATTTTCAAGCACTTAAATTTTTAGAACCAAAATTTAAAGAACAGATTAAATGTATTTATATTGACCCTCCATACAATACGGGAAATGACGGATTTGTTTATAAAGATAAATACAAAAAATCAAGCTGGCTTAGTATGATGAACGACAGACTGAGATTAGCAAAAGATTTAATGAGAGATGATGGGGTTATTTTTAGTAGTATTGATGATAATGAATTAGATAATTTATCTATTATTTTTAATCACATTTTTTCTAAAGAGAAATTTATTGCAAAATTACCAAGAACAGTAGGAACTGTTCCTAAGACAACAACTATAATTCAAAATCGGCACGATTATGTAATATGTTATGTAAAAAAAAAGATGAATGTTTTTGGTATTGATGACAATATTTCACAAGAACATTTTAAATTTAATGATAATGATGGAAGAGGAGAATATGCTTTAATTCATCCATTAGATTCAGGAACTATTAGATATTCTTCTAGTTTAGATTATAAAATATATTTTAATGGAAAATATTTTATTCCAGGAGGACATTTAAAAGACAAACCTGCGAATACATGGTCTTGGAGATGGAATAAAGACTTAGTAAAATGGGCGATTAAAGAAAATTTAATTGTAGAAAAAAATAATCGATTATATACTAAAAATTATAAAAGCATGAAAATTGAAAAAAATGGAAATTCGTATAAATTAGTAAAAAAAGAAATTGGCAAACCATATACTAGTGATATTTTATTTTCAGAAAATTTTGGAAATAGAGTAGCAACAAGAGAAATAAACAGTTTATTTAATGAAAATGTTTTTAAAAACCCTAAACCTACCAAATTAATTGAAACTTTAATTTCAATGATTAAAGATACTAATTTAATTCTTGACTTTTTTGCGGGAAGTGGTACAACAGGTGATGCTGTTATAAGGTTGAATAAAGAAGACGAAAGAAAAAGAAAATTTATTTTAATTGAGGTAAATGATTATTTTGAAACCGTAATAATCCCGAGAATTAAAAAAGTCAGTTTTTCAACAGAATGGAAAAATGGAAAAGCTCAAAAAAGCAATGGAATTGGTGGAATTTATCAATATATTTATTTGCAACAATACGACGAATTTATTGAGAATTTAAAAATTGAATTAAAAGAAAGTGATATAGAAGCTGAATATCTTTTTAATCCGCTAAAAAACAATATAAATGAAATTGAAATTAAACCGACATTGGAAATATTGTTTAGTTTTATTTATCATAAAGGTTTCAAATTAAAAGAGGTAAAAAAAGAAGAGAATTTTTTAATTGGAATTTGTGAGGAAGGAGTGGTTGTTTTAGGAGAGGGCAAAACCGATTTTAAACAATTCTTAGATAAATATACTTCAAAAGTATATACCAATTTGAAACCAGAAAATAATATAAATCCGGATAAAAATGAAATCGAAATAATTACAAGTGCTGATTTTAAAGGTATATGATGGAATTAAAACTTTATAAAGAGATTATAAATGAACTTAAAAATAGTTATGAAGATATTGACTACTTTATAGATAATCCTACGGAAGAATTTAAATATTTAATAGAAAATGATGAGTATCTGAAATTTGATTTTAGTGATATTGAAAAAAAGCTTGGAGTAAAACTTAGATATTATCAAAAGCTGGCAGTCTATTTTTCAAACTATTACCTAAACAACTTTTTTGATAAAAAACAAAATAACCAACTTGCCTATTGGATGGCTACAGGAAGTGGAAAAACACTTATTATGAAAGCAGATATTATTAATTACTTAAATTGTCTGAAACAAAAAGGTGAATTAAAAACAAATTCTCAAATAGAGATAATAATTACTTCATCATTAGCAGATTTAATTGAGCAGTTAAGAGAGGAATTTGCTGGGTTTGTAGAGAAGTTAAAAAGTGATTTTAATATAGAAAAAATTACCATTGATACTATTCAGTCCCTTATGAACAAAGATGAGTATAATCAAGCTTTACAACCTAACGAGTTTAGAATAGTTTTAGCCGATGAAGCACATATCGGGCTTAGTTCAAAAAGCAGCGCATTTAAAGAGTTTAAAGATAAACTTGTAAAAAATAAAAAACAATCTTTTTTATTTGAATACTCAGCTACTTTTTATGAAATATCAGATGAATTACAAAAGGAGTATGAGGAAAAAATCGTTTTTGATTATAACTATGATAAGTTTTTTAGGGATTTTTATGGTAAAGATTTTAAATTTGGAATAATTAAAGCAGATGCACTTGATAATGAAAATATACAAGAAAATATCAAACAGAATTTAAATGATTTTAATGAAAAATTAACAGCATTTGAAAAATGTAATAAGTTTGAAGATAAACCGCTTTTAGTGGTAGTCGGTAATAAAGTAAATGTCAAAAGTAGTGCAAAAAAAGAAAAAGAAAGTCTTAAAAATGAATTAAGCGATGTTTTGATGTTTATTGAGGAGATAATTAATTTAAATGACGAGCAGGTAAAAAATTATGAGAAAATATTTAATACTTCTTCTAAAACCGACCTTTATTTAATTTACAACAGGACGGATGATGAATTACTTTTGGCTTTTGATGAAAATAACCCTTTTGGACTTGTAAATGTAGGAGATAGTGCAGGATTGATTAAAGAGTTGAGGAATAAAAATGGAGTAGTGTATAGAGAAAAAAATTTTATAGATGAGAACTGGAAGTTTAAAAATATAGATAGTAAAAATTCTCCTATAAATATATTAATTGGAAGCAGAAAATTCAGTGCAGGATGGAACAGTTTCAGGGTTAGTCAAATTTGTCTTATTAATTTCGGGGTTGGGAAAGGAAATACGATTATTCAGATTTTTGGAAGAGGGGTTAGATTAAAAGGAATTAAAAACGATGGGAAAAGGAAAACTAATTATGTAGATGAAAACAGCTTTAAAACAGAATTTAAGCCTTATTCAAGTGAGAGTAGGTTAAGCAAAGAGGAATATGATAATTTAAAGTATCTAGAGACTCTTTTTATCTACTCTTTAAAATCTACATATTTAAAAAATTTTATTGAAGCTCATACCTCAATATTCAAACAAAAAATAATTTTAAAAAAAGAGATAAATAAAAAGTGTAAAGTTAAAAGTATAGTAATTAAAAATGATTTTGATTTTGTAAAGATTAAAAAAATTGAAATTAAAGATGGCAGAATATCTTATGAATATGATAATAAAAAGTATGAATTTGATATTAATTTTAAATTAAAGCTTGGAGAAAGTGAATTAGAAATTGATGAAAGTTTATGGAATTATATTCAAACAGATGAGTTGGAGAAATTTATACATAATAAAGATTTTGTAATTGATTTAGATACTCTAAAAAATTTAGTAAGAAATAAAAAAATAAAGATATTTTATGATGAAGAGCTAAGTGTCAAAAAATTTGAAAATTTAATCTATAAACTTATAAATAACTTTGAAAAATATATTTTCAAAAAAATAGAGAAAAAGAAAAAGAGTTATAAATTAGAAGATATCGAATATCCTTATGATGAGTATAAAGTAGAGGTTGTTTTGGAGAAAAAAGCAGATATTGATATGTATAAAAAAATTTTAGTTGAGGTAGTGGAGTTTATAAAAGAAAAGTTAGATAAAAATTGTCAAATGCCAGAAATAGATACTTTAAAAGTATTATCAAAAGTAACTGCAAAAGAGCAAAAAGTTGATATTGAGAAACTTTTTGAACAGATTAATATTTCATGCCATAATCCTATTGCCTTGCATCCGGAAAAAAACTTAGCACTGGAAGATGATAAAAACAATAAAAAGTCGCAGCAAAAGAGCCTGTTTGATTATATAAAAGAACAAGAAAAAAATATTGAAAAAATTTCAATTTCACCGGATAGTTTAGATAAATATGAAAAAAGATTTTTAGATGATTTAACAAAATATATTAATGAAAAGAAACTAAAAGTTAAAGTATTAAGAAATATTCCTAAAAAAGGGAGTGGAATAATTGGTGAAAAAGATGATTTTTATCCAGATTTTGTAATCGAATATAAAAAGGATAAAACCACTCATATAATCTTTTGCGATCCAAAAGGTATAAGAGACCCTAAAAATTTATTTAAAGTTTGCTTAGCTCCTTATTTGCTAAAAGAGTTAGAGCAGGATAATTTAAAATTTCATTCATTTATAATTTCACATACAGATTTAGAAGATATAAATTGGCCTCCTGTTAAAGGTCTGAGTGAGGATAAATGTTTTGATTATTTTAATTTGCTTTTTTATAGAAAAGAGTATATTAAAAAAATTTTTGAAAAAATAGAAAATGACACTATTGCATCTTATTATCAAGAATTTAAAAAAACAGGTGTTAATAATTTAGAGGATAATATTTTGTTTTATTTTAAGCTTAAAGATAAGTTTGAAAAAATTAAGAATATACAAATAATTGAAGATTTTTTTAATGATTTTGAAACAAAAAGTGTTAATGAATTGAACAAAGATTATGATATTTGCAGTAAAGCAATAAAAAAAGATGAAATATTAAGGCTTTTTGTATTAAAATATATTATTAATATTTCGCAGGAAGAATATAATGAGATTTGTAATAATTTATCTTCTTTAAAAGAATTATTTAAAAATAAAAAAAATTTAATATCAGAAATTGTAGCGGAAATTTTTGCTATCCCTGCTCAAGGAATACTTACAAAATTTGGAAAAGCGTTAATAGAAGATGTCAAAAGGAATCTAAAATAAATCTTTAACCTCGATTTTATATCCGTTAAATCTAAATTCCGCTTCTTTTAAATAATAAAAAAACTCTTTTTCGCTTATTCCTTTGAATCTTTTTATGAACTCTTCAAAAAAAATCCAGAATTTTTTTATGGTTGTTTTTTCATAAATTTTAATGATTTTACTTTGTCGAAACATAGACTTTATTTCATTTGGAGAGAGAGTTTCATAATTTTTCATATTGCTTAACATTATGTTGTAAATGTTACCACCGTAATCTATAGTGAGAAAATTTTGTGCTTTGTAAATGGAGTTCGGGCTTTTTTTTAATGATTTCGGAATATACAGGTACTCTTCGAATTCATTAATGTTTTCTTTTTTCAAAAATTCCTTTTCACATATATCGGCTATTACTCTTCTTATGTGTTTTATCTCTTTGACAACTGCGGCATAAGATATGTTATATTTTTTGCTGATTTCATTTGGTGTTAATAAATCCAAAAAGCCTTTTAAGATTTTTGCTTTTCTTTCTATTTTTTTGGGTGAAAATTTTCTTTTACATTTTGCACATTTATAGTATCCGTCTTTTAGTTTATATAAAATATAGTGTTCGCAGTAGATACAGCTCATTTCTTAGGCTTTAATATACATACAATTAAAACTCCAGGTACTCCTAAAATTCCTAAAAACCCAAGATATTCACTTCTGTTTTTATGTTTTGCTATAACACTGCTAAGTGCCACAAATCCTATTCTGGCATATGCTATAAGAGATACACCTAGAATAAAAGCGATAATAGCGAGTGTCTGATTTTGTATTTGATTAAATCTTGTCAGATTTACCAAAAACCCTCCGAAAATATTCATAATTACAAAAAGTATAAAAAGTTTTAACGGGTCTTTGAAATAAAAAGCATTTAAATAATTTTCCGCTTTTTTAACGTAATAATAGATTGAAAAAATAATAAGTCCTAAATTTATATAAAAATATAAAGGATTGGTGAAGCTTAGCAAAAACAATACGGCAATAACAAACGGAATAATTAAAGAGATATGAGAATATTTTGTCTGCGGGATTGTAAGAGGTTCTTTTTTACACAAAATAATAGTTACGATGATAATCAAAAGCTCAATAATAAAAAAAAGCATTTTTTTCTCCTTTATTTTAGTTCTATTATTATACAAGAAAAAAGTTTTTTTAAGCAACATTTAAGAAATTTAGTTATTATTTCTTAACCATTTTAAAAAATCCTTTTTCTTAACTTTTTTTTAATATAATTGAGTTATTATTCGTTCAACCTTTTAGAAAACCTCTTCTTTTTTTACTACTTTTCAAATCCTTTGACACTTTCTGCAAAACAGTTATTGATGTATGTTATCATAAAATTTATCAATTGTTTTTTAAATAGTCCTAGAAGTATACAAGAAATATTTAATTTTAAGTTTTTTTTAAGTTAGTGAGTTACAATTCATTCAAAAAAAGGGGAAAATATGCATATAGCCGACGGATATCTCTCACCTGCAACCGTTTTAGCCAGTTATGCCGTAGCAGTGCCTTTATGGATTTACGGATTTAAAAAATTAAAAGAAAAATTAAATGAAGAAACTCTGCCTGTTATCGGAGCATTGGCGGCATTAAGTTTTATTATTATGATGTTTAACGTGCCGGTTCCGGGAGGTACGAGCGGTCATGCTATAGGAGCTGCTCTTATTGCTATACTTTTTGACCCATGGATAGCTTTTGTGAGTGTTAGTCTGGTTTTATTGATTCAGTCAGTTGTATTTGGAGACGGGGGTATAAGCGCCTGGGCTGTTAATTCTCTGTCAATGGGATTTGTAGCAAGTTTTGTAGGATATTATGTCTTTAAAGTTTTAAAAGATAAAACAAGATTTGCCCCTTTTATAGCAGGGTATGTTTCAATAGTAACAGCTTCTTTCGTTGTGGCGACAGTGCTTGGAATTCAACCGATTTTTTGGAGCGAAAACGGGCATCCCTTATATTTTCCTTTTGATTTAAAAATCACTATTCCGGCAATGGTTGGGGAACATATGCTGTTTTTTGGAATAGTTGAAGGAATTTTTACTCAGCTTATTTACGGATTTCTAACAAAAAAAGAATTGAAGGAAGTTCAATGAAAGAGATTAAAAAAAGATTATTGATAATTTTAGGGGTAATGTTGGCCTTGGTGCCTCTTGGACTTC
Source organism: Caminibacter sp. (assembly GCF_053999135.1). Taxonomy (NCBI): domain Bacteria; kingdom Pseudomonadati; phylum Campylobacterota; class Epsilonproteobacteria; order Nautiliales; family Nautiliaceae; genus Caminibacter; species Caminibacter sp. The sequence goes on along the minus strand of NZ_JBMXVQ010000030.1, from coordinate 14,928 downwards.
TTACGGATAATCCGGCATGGGGAGAGTGGGATTTGGATTATTATAAACAAAAACTTGGATTTGTCCCTGAAGGAATTGAAAAAGCGGTAAGTATCACTCCTTTAATTCCGGATTATGAAGTGCCGGGACTTGGTACTGTAAGCGGGTATTATTTGAGCGCAATTATAGGAGTGGTGCTTGTTTTTGGGCTCTATTTTATTTTAATAAAAATTTTAAAAGCTAAAAATGAATCTTAAAAGAATTTTTTTTATTCTTCTTTTTTTCCTTCTTTTGTCATTAAAAAACATGGAAATAATTGCTTTATCGTTAGCTTTATTTTTAATTTTTACGTTTGTTTTGGATAAAAATCTCAAGCTGTTTATAAAATCGCTAAAAGCTGTTTTATTGTTTAATTTAGGGGTAAGTATAGGTTATGTAATACTCTCTTTTTTTAAAAATATCGACCCTTGGCATTATATTTTGTATATAAATTTGAAAGTAGTTTTAATGACATATTTTGTTTTTTGGTATTTTAATAAAATAAGCATTGTTGAATTTTTTGCTTTTAGCAGAGAATTTAGTTATCTTTTGACTATTACTTTATCTCAGATTTATTCTTATAAAAAAACATTTATCGATTTTAGGGACGCGTTTAGAGCAAGAGTTGTAAATTTAAGAGATAAAGAAAAGCAGTTTATTGTTAATACGTTTAAATTTTTTCTAAACAAAGCCATGAAAGATTCTAAAGAAAGGGCATTGGCTATGAAAGCAAGGGGATTTTTTGATGATTAGAATAAAAAACGCTTATTTTGACTATGAAGGTCAAACGGCATTAGAAGGAATAAATTTTAAAATGGAAAAAGATAAAGTTGTTCTTCTTGGGAGCAACGGGAGTGGAAAATCGACTTTTTTAAGAATAGTTGCGGGGCTTTATTTTTTAAAAAAAGGCGAATATTTTTTTAAAGGTAAAAAAATTACGAAAAAAAGCGTTAATAAAGAGTTTAGAAAAAGTATAGGCATATTGTTTCAAAATCCGGAAGCGATGATATTTAACCCTACCGTATATGATGAAATTGCTTTTTCCCTTAAAGAATTCGGGTTTAGTGATGTGGAAGATAGGACGATTGAAATAGCTAAAAAATTTGGAATTGAAAAACTTTTAAAAAAATCTCCCCTAAATCTCAGCGGAGGTGAAAAACAAAAGGTAATGCTGGCTTCTGTTTTGGTTTATGAACCTGAAATTCTGCTTCTTGACGAACCAACGGCCGCTATGGACCCGAGAACCACAGGATGGTTTATAGATTTTATGTATGAACTGAATATTCCGGCTATTATAGCAACTCACGATTTGGCGGTGGCATATGAGATAAGTGAGAGGGCTGTTGTTATGAGTGAAGAACATAAAATTATTTTTGATGGAGATATGGAAGAGCTTATGAAAGATTTGGATATATTAATTAAGGCTAATCTTATTCATAAACACAAACACAAACACAAAAAATTTATTCATTCTCATTATCATTTGCATTTTTAAAGTATAATACGGATAAATAATAATTCATAAGGAGCAAAAATGGCGGAAATTATTAATGAAGATATCAAAAACAATCCTCAGTTATCACATAAAGTGACTGTTATTGAAAAAATTTTAAGTAAAAATAACGCAATGGCTGAAGAGATAAGAGAAGAGTTTAATAAACATAAAATTACGTGTTTTAATATGATGAGCTCTCCGGGAAGCGGTAAAACGACTACGCTTGAAAATCTGGCTGAAAAACTTCCTTTTAAGTTTGGAGTTATTGAAGGGGATTTGGAAACTTCTAGAGATGCCGATAGAATAAGAAATAAAGGGATATGGTCATTTCAGCTTCAAACGGGACGTGCTTGTCATCTTGATGCCGGAATGGTAAAACACGCAATTCCTCATTTTCCGTTTGAAGATGTTGAAGTGGCTTTTATTGAAAACGTAGGAAACTTGGTATGTCCGGCAAGTTATGATGTGGGGGCTCATTACAATATGGTATTCGTAAGCGTACCGGAAGGTGATGATAAAATTGAAAAATACCCTGTAATGTTTAGAAAGGCTGATATTGTGGTAATTACAAAAGCCGATATGTTAGACTTTTTTGATTTTGATGTTGAAAGGGCAAAAGAAGCCGCTCAGAAATTAAAACCCGGAGTGCCGGTTGTTTTATTAAATAACAAAACGGGTGAAGGTCTGGATGAGATAATCGAATGGATTAAAGAGAAACGTCAAGAACATTTAAAAAATTTGGAGGGTTAATATGTGTTTGGCGATACCGAGTAAAGTTTTAAAAATTACAGAAGACAATATGGCTGAGGTTGATACTTTGGGAGTTAAGAGGGTCGTAAGTCTTGATTTGATGCCAGAACCCGTAAAAGAAGGGGATTATGTGTTAATCCACGTGGGATACGCAATGGGTAAAATAGACGAAAAAGAGGCATTAGAGAGCATAGAAGTTTATAAACAGCTAGCCGAAGCGGCAATGGAAGAAGATTATGAAATAGACCCAGAAAAACTGGTAACGGAAGAGGGTCCGCTTCTTTATAAACCGCCTACAGAGGAAAATACATGAGTTTGAGTCTGAAAGATTTATATTTCAAATTCCGGGACCCGGAAGTGATTAAAACATTAAATACGTTAATTCATAAAGAGGCTGAAAAACTTAAAGAGCCTATGAGGGTTATGGAGATATGCGGAGGGCATACCCATACGATTATGAAATACGGGCTTAAACAACTTATGCCTGAAAATATTACCTTTATTCACGGTCCTGGATGTCCTGTTTGTGTAATGCCAAAAGAGAGAATTGACCATGCAATTGAGCTTGCCAAACAACCGGATGTAATCTTAGCTACCCTTGGGGATATGATAAGAGTGCCCGGAAGCAAATCAAGCCTTGCCAAAGTCAGGGCCGAAGGAGCATATGTAAGACCTCTTCATTCTACGTTTGACGTGTTACAAATAGCAAAAGACAACCCCGATAAAAAAGTTGTGTTTTTTGCGATAGGTTTTGAAACTACTACTCCGATGACAGCGGCTTTAATGGATAGAGCGTTTAAAGAAGGTGTTAAAAATATATATTATCATATAAATCATGTTCTTGTACCGCCTCCTATGCGCGCAATTATGAATAGCGGAGATGCTAAAATAAACGCTTTTATAGGACCAAGCCATGTCAGTGTTATAATCGGGGCAAAAAGTTATCAGTTTTTGGTGGATGAATATAATACTCCTGTAGTGGTAGCCGGGTTTGAGCCTGTGGATGTAATGGAGAGTATTTTAATGCTTTTAAAACAGAAAAATGAAGGCAGATGCGAAGTTGAAAATCAGTATAAAAGAGCTACAACCTGGGAAGGTAACGTAGTAGCGCAAAAACTTATAGAAAAATATATGGATGTCAGGGATACTTTTAGATGGAGAGGTCTTGGAGATATTCCAAAAAGCGCTCTTAAACTAAAAGATAAATATGCTGAATTTGACGCAGAAAAAATATGGGCGGATGTACTGCCAAACGAACCTAGTGATGACCACAAAATGTGTATCTGCGGGGAGATATTAAAAGGGCTTAAAACTCCTAAAGACTGTAAAGTATTCGGCATGGCATGTACTCCAAGCAATCCTCTTGGAAGCTGCATGGTAAGTGACGAAGGTGCTTGTAATGCTTATTATAGATATGCCAGATAGGAGATAATATGAAAAAAATAACTTTAGCTTACGGTGGCGGTGGTGAAGAGACTAATAAACTCATAAACGACCTTTTTTATAAATATTTCGATAACGAAATTCTAACTTCGGCTGAGGATGCGGCTGTTATAAATTCGGAAGGGAAAATAGCTTTTACCACCGATTCTTTTACGGTCAGCCCTTTGTTTTTTAACGGTGGGAATATAGGTAAGCTCTCAGTTGTTGGTACTTGTAATGATATAGCAATGATGGGGGCAAAACCTGAGTATTTAACATGCGGGTTTATGATAGAAGAAGGTCTTACGTTTGATGAACTCGAAAAAATAGTAAAGAGTATGAGCGAAGAGCTGAAAAAAGCGGGTGCTAAAATTGTGGCCGGAGATACGAAAGTGGTGCCTGCTGGAAGTGTGGATAAAATTTTTATTAATACTTCGGGAGTCGGGAAGGTAATAAAAGAAAATATTTCGGCTCATAATATAAAACCGGGAGATAAAATAATCGTAAGCCGAGATATCGGAAGACACGGAACCGTTATTATGGCTCACAGATACGGGGTAGAAACAAATATCGAAAGTGACTGTAAACTTTTATGGGATGAGGTAAAAGCATTAATAGATGGAGGTATTGACATAAAGGCTATGCGTGATGCCACAAGAGGCGGAATAAGCGCGGTTTTAAACGAATGGAGCAGGGCTAGCGGAGTGGGTATTGAGATAGATGAAGACAGACTTCCTGTTAGTGATGAAGTGGTTGGGCTTTGCGAAATATTCGGATTTGAACCTGTGGATTTGGCAAACGAAGGAACATTTGTTTTAGCTGTCGGGGAAAAAGATGCTAAAAAAGCCGAAGAGATATTAAAAACTTTCAATAAAAACGCTTCAGTAATAGGTGAAGCCGTAAGCGGTGATAAAGTAGTGTTAAAATCGCCTTGGGGTACAAAAAGGGTAATAGAACTTCCAAAAGGTGAACTTTTACCAAGGATTTGCTGATTTAAAAATTTTATATTAGGAGTGAGGGTGAGCAGACAAGAACAAATTGTTAAAATGTTTGATTCTATTGCCAAAAGATATGATTTTGTAAATAGGGTTTTAACGTTTGGAATTGATAAAAAATGGAGGGAAAAGTCAATAAAAACAGTTTTAAACCTTATAAATAAACAAGAAATAAAGGTACTTGACGTTGCCTGTGGGACGGGCGATATGATAGAGATTTGGAAAAAAGAAGCAGCAAGAAAAGGAATAAAAATTACCGTCTGCGGTCTTGACCCAAGCAGCGGAATGCTTGAAGTCGCAGAAAAAAGATTTTCTGATGTAAAGTTTTATAACGCTTATGCCACTGATATACCGTTAAATGATGAAAGTGTTGATGGAATTAGTATCTCTTTTGGAATAAGAAACGTAGTGGAAATTGAAAAAGCGATAAAGGAATTTTACAGGGTCTTGAAAAAAGACGGTATAGTTTTGGTACTTGAATTTACAAAAGCTGAAAAAACTCATAAATTAAGAGAATGCGTGGATTTTTATTCAAATAAAATTTTGCCTAAAATCGGCGGTATTCTCAGTAAAAATAAAACTGCTTATGAATATTTGCCTCATTCGATTGAAAATTTTTATACTCCAACCGAACTAAAAGAGCTTTTCGAAAAAAACGGATTTAAAACCGAAAAACTTTCATCGTTTAATTTGGGACAGGTTACTCTTTTAATAGCGAGAAAATTTTAATTTAAATAATGGGGAAACGATGAGTGTTATAGGAATTGAAGAATTTTTAAATGAAAAATTCGATTATATTTTAGATGCGAGAAGTCCTAAAGAATTTAAAGAATCCCACATTCCTGGCAGTAAAAATTTTTATGTATTAAATAATGCTCAGCATTCTTATATAGGTAATATGTATAAAAACTATTCAAAATTTCAGGCAAAAAAAGAGGCGGTTAGTTTTATGCTTGAAAATATTTCGGCACAGCTTAAAGAGTTTGACGCGAAACCCGGCAGTAAAATTGCGGTTTATTGTGCAAGGGGAGGAAAACGTTCAACCGCTCTTTATACAATACTTTCACAACTTGATTACAGGGTTTATAAACTTGAAGGGGGTTATAAGGCTTATAGAAAATGGGTACTTAATTATTTACAAAAATTTCCTCATAAAAATTTTATAGTATTAAGAGGTAACAGCGGATGTGGCAAAAGTGAACTTTTAAATTATCTTAAACCTTCTTTGGACCTTGAAAAACTGGCAAATCATTACGGAAGTCTTTTTGGAAACAGGGGTCCGCAGCCCTCTCAAAAACAGTTTGAAAATGAGATAGCCTGGTTTTTATATAATACAAATCCTCACAAACCTATATTTGTTGAAGCTGAAAGCCCAAGAATTGGCAATCTTATAATACCTAAACGGCTACATCAAAGAATGTTAAGCGGAATTCAGATAGAAATCACCGCAGATATAAGTGAAAGAATTAAAAGAATTGTTAAGTATTACGGAAATATAGATAAAAACGAATTTATTAAAAATCTGGAAAAAATAAAACCTTTTATATCGGGAAAAATTTATGAGGAAATAAAAGAGAATTTTAATAAAGGAAATCTTGAAAAAGTGGCGGAAATTTTGCTTTTGGAATATTACGACAAAAAATATAAAAAACAAAAAGCTGATTTTATAATTAAAAACGAGAATTTACAAAAAACAATACAAGAAATTAATTCAATAGCCGCTTCTGTTGTTAAGCCATCTGATAGTTAAAAAAATAATTACTGAAAAAATAATCATTAAAGCCGCGACGGGTGCGGAATAATTCAGTCCGAAATTAATAAATCTGTCGTATATTAGCACCGGTACGGTCATAGGATGATAAGCAATTATTACCACTGCTCCGAATTCACCTAGACCTCTTGCCCACATCATAAGCATTCCGTTAATAATATCTTTTTTGGCATTTGGAATTACGATTTTTATAAACGTTTCAAATTGATTTGCCCCAAGAGAACGCGCAATATTTTCAAGCTTAACATCTACGTTTTTAAAGCCTTCTTTTGCCGAATTTATAAGATACGGAGCTGATAAAAACATCATAGCAGCCATTATACCGGTTGTGGAATCAATAAATCCGAGCCCTACGGAATTTAAAAAGTTTTGAATTTTTTCAGTGCCGAATGTCATAAGAAGTGCGATACCCGCAGCCGTATGAGGTACCATAGTAGGAATGTCTATAATACTTTCAAGAAGACTTTTTCCGAAAAACTCATATCTTGCTATGATATAGGCAAGAGGCAGCCCGGTAAATAACACAAAAAGTGTAGCCATAAAAGATACTTTCATTGTAAGAAAAATAGAGTTTAAAACTTCTGTATCTTTAATTGTTTCAAAATAAGCATCCATACTGACGCCAAAAATCAGTTTTAATAAAGGAATAGTTAAAAATAAAACCAATACTCCTGAAAGGATTATAAATATTTTTTTCATCATTTTAACATTCCTTATGGTTAATTAGTTTTAAGTTTATTAATTTTCCATTGTCCATTGTCAATTTTCCATTCTTATATAAACACCACATCTTTTTTATTAAAACAGATGTAAATTTTTTCTCCTTTATTAATTAAAAGTTCTTCAAATCTTTTTTTCGGTGTTTTAATAAAAAACTGAAATTCTTTTACTTTTACGAATATTTTATAATGGTCTGTTATTCCCATAACTTCTTCGATAATTCCTTCAAAGCAGTAATCACTGTTTAACGGGGTTTTAGTGATAATAATCTGGTTTGGATCAATTGAAAAGTATTTGTGAGAATTTTCAAATCCTAAAAGAGATATGTCAAAAAGATTTTTAAAGCCCAAAAATTTAGCAACTTCTAAGGAATTTGGATTTTTAAGGACGTTTTTGGCATCCCCTGTCTGTAGCAAAATACCTTTTAGTATAATTCCGAGTCTGTCGGCGAGATATGAAGCTTCCCTGAAGTTATGGGTTACATGTATTACTGAGAGGTTGTATCTTTTAGGGAGCTCTTTTAAGTTTTTCATAATTTCGTTTCTCATAGTAGGGTCTATGGCACTAAGAGGTTCGTCTAACAGCAGCAGTTTTGGCTGAGAGTATATCGCTCTGGCAAGCGCCACTCTTTGTTTTTCACCGCCGCTTAGATTTTTAATGTCTCTATTTAAAAGATTTTCTATTTGTAAAAAACTGACTAAATCCTCAAAAAGCTCTTTATTTTTTTTATGATATTTTTCGGAAAAACGAATATTTTGTTCTGCGTTTAGATGAGGAAACAGGGCAAAATCCTGATATAAGAACCCGAAATTTCTTTTTTCGGGAGGCAGGTTTGTAATATTTTTGCCTTCAAGGTATATTTCACCTTCAATTTCCTGAAATCCGGCTATACTTTCAAGTAAAAGCGTTTTACCGCTGCCTGTTTTCCCGAGCAGAACAAAATATTCGTTTTTTTCAATATCAAGTGAAAGAATATTGAGTTTAAATTTTCCTTTTTTTAAAAACAGGTCTTTTATTTCTAATAATTTTTTTTCATTTTCACTTTTTTTCACTTCTTTCACCTTTTATCCCTTTCCATTTTTCACTTTTCACCCCGCCACTTTCCAAGTGGCCGGGTTCGCTGCGCTCATTTTCCATTTTCCATTCTCCATTTTTAATAACTCCCTGTCCGTTTTTTTGCATAATAGCCTGACCTTCGGGTGAGAGGACGAATTTGACGAATAAATCGGCGCCTTTTTTATTAGGGGCGTTTTTAAGTGCGGTAACGCCGTATATCATCGGTTCGCCTTTTTTTACAATGAATGTACCCGGTTTTTTACCCGTTATTTTAAAGCTTGCCTGTTTGTAAAAATCAGCATATTCTTTTCTTCCTAAATTTATTTCCGGGGGAAGATTAATATATTTAAGTCCGTGCTGTTTGGCTACCGATTTGTAAATAAAGAGATAATCAAATGCACCGGCTTCAAGCAGTCCTAAAAGGTCTGTTTCTTTCGGTCTTACTATCACTTTATTTCGGTTTTCCTCACCGTTTGTATAGTAATCCCCGTATCCTAAGAGTTGGTCGTAAAAGTAAGGTTTTTTATAATAAATTCCGGCCAGTTTTGCAACTATTACGGCCCTGTATCCGCAGGGGTCAAGGTTTGGGTTTGAATGTCCGACTTTTATTCCCGGTTTTAAAAGAATATCAGTCCAATTTTCAGAATTAATTATATTTGCGTATTTTGAATGAGGGGTAAAAGCTATTACCATTTCGTTTGTTGCAAAAAGTGCGTTAAATTTTGCATATTTAGGTATTAAAAGATTGTCAATTACTTTATAATCCGCACTTGCCATAACATCGGCTTTTTTGTTCAAATCCGTAATTTTCCTCGCACACGCCCGGCTTCCGGCTGCTTCTCTTATTACATCATACTGAGGGTATTTTGATTCGAATTTTTTTTCTATCTGCGAGAAAGGGACGCTTAAACTTCCGGCATGAAACACTATGATTTTTTCAGCACCGAATAATGCCGTTACAATAAGCGATAAAAAAATTTTTTTCATTTTATTTTTTCCTTAAAAACTTATTTTTTATATTTTATAGTTTATGATACGTTTTTATTGTCTTATATATGACAAATGAGCATATTTTTTTATGCTATTTTTGCATATTTTTAAATATAAAAAAAAGCCCCTAAAAAGGGCTTATTTTTCGCATTTTTCGGCTAATTCTTTATCTTTGCCTTCTTTTATTATTCTTTTGTAAAAGATTGAATGAAGATGTTTTAATTCATCTTCACTTTTGCAACCGTCAATCATGCTTTGGAGTGAACCTTTAATGGCAAAAAGACTCATATATAAATGAGTAAAAAAGAATGCTACGACGATTATGGCTAACAATAGATGAACGATGACTGCTAATCTTAATAAATCGATGTGATAAAAATTTAAATTTTTAAGGAGGGCTATGTCAAAATCCTGAAAATACATCATAACACCGGTAATAATCATTATCATTCCGCCAAGTGTCGCCAGCCAATACCACATTTTTTGTCCGGCGTTAAATTTATCTGCCGGGATTTCTTTTTTTTCTTTACTGAGGTATCCTCCTAAAATCATAAACCATTTTATATCCCAAAGTCTTGGTAGCATATCTTTAAGCCACATTAAAAACATTGGAATAACAGCAATACCAAATAATACGGCGCCTATGTCGTGAAGATATCTTGCAAATCTTACAGGAGTGCCTCCACCGAAAAATTTGGCATAAATAATTATTATTCCGGTCGGTACCAAAAGAACAAAACCGGCTGCCGCAATCCAGTGAATAATTCTTTGCCAACTCGGAAATACCAAAAATTTTCTACCGTGATGAGAAAATATTTTTGGTCCTATTATTAAATAATGAACTAAAAAAACGGTGGGAACGGCGATTAAAACAATCAAAAAAATAGTTTTAATCCAATGGGTTTGGAGATATAAAAACAATTCTCCATATTTATGCCATCCGGGTATCGCTTCTATTAGTTGCGGTGATATAAGCGCACTTCCATGATGGACGGGAGCCTGATTAGGCTCCGCCAAAGGAACTGTGCCTGCAAAGGCAAAAGTGCCAATTATAGGCATTATTTTTTTCATAACAAATCCTTATTAATAAGCTACGTCCCACCCGTAAGGTGTCATAGGACCTTTACCTTTTGCTGCTTCTCTTGCTCTTTTAATAGCAGAAACGCTTTCAGCGTCACCTACTATAAGTGCGTTTGTAGAACATACTGCCGCACACATAGGAACTTTGCCTTCGGCGATTCTGTTTTGACCGTAAAGTTCATATTCTTCTATTGAATTGGTAGGTTTAGGACCTCCCGCACACATAGTGCATTTATCCATAACCCCTCTAATTCCAAACGCGCCGTCTCTTGGGAACTGAGGAGCTCCGAAAGGACATGCGTATAAGCAGTATCCGCATCCTATGCATTTGTCTTTATCGTGAAGCACTATGCCATCTTCTCTGATATAGAAACAGTCCACCGGACATACCTGAGCGCAAGGTGCGTCGGTACAGTGCATACAGGCGATTGATGTTGAAAATTCTTTACCCTCGATTCCTTCATTTAGCGTAATAACTTTTCTTCTGTGAATGCCAACCGGCAGCTCATGTGCCTCGGCACATGCTACCGTACAGGCATTACATTCTATACATCTGTCTTCGTCACAGTAAAATTTCATTCTTGCATATTCATACATCTTTTACTCCTTACGCTTTTTCAATGCGGACTAAGCCCACTTTTGTTTCAGGAATCTGGGTAATAATGTCATATCCGTAGTTTGTAACGGTATTTGCCGATTCGCCTGTTGCGTATGGTACTAAACCTTCAGGGTAATTATCTCTCAAATCCACACCTTGCATAAATCCTGCGAAATGATACGGTAGGAATATTCTGTCCGGTGCAACTGAATATGTAAATCTTGCTTTAACTTTGATTTTGGTTCCTTCAGGTGAATGAATCCAAATCATATCTCCGTTATTAATACCGTGTTTGTAAGCAAGTTCAGGATTGATATCCGCAAACATTTCAGGCGCAAGAGCAGCCAAATATTTGCTGTTTCTTTCAATAATTCCGGCACCGCTGTACATTACAAGTCTTCCTGTCACAAGTATAACAGGGAATTCTTTTGACCAGTCTGTTTTCTGAATTGATTCATATTTAGTATCAACTCTGTAATGGTTTTTCTTATCATGGTAAGTCGGATATTTTTTAGCCAAATCATATCTTGGCGTATGAAGAGGCTCTCTGTGCATTGGGATTTTATCAGGGAATGTCCAAACATAAGCTCTCGCTTTTGCGTTACCGTAAGGCGCTACGCCGGCTTTAAGAGCATATTTGGCAATAAGTCCGCTTAAATCCACTTTCCAGTTTTTACCCATTATTGCTTTTTCGTGAGCTGATAGTTTAATTCCTAAAACTTTTTCAATATTGTCTTTTGTAAGTTCAGGATATCCGCCTTTAACTTTTGCACCTTTAATTGTGGCTCTTGGACCCGCTAATAGGCTTTCGCCTTTATATTCGGTTCCAAATCTTGCCCTGAATCCCATACCGCCTTCGCTGACAGGTATGTCAATGTTATACAGTACCGGGCTTCCGGGATGTGTTTCGCTCCAGCACGGCCATGGCAATCCGTAGTATTCGCCTTTCATAGGACCGATACCTTTAAGTGTAACCTCATCAAACATATGCCAGTTTTGCTGATGTTTTTTAAGTCTTTCAGGCGTCCATCCGGTAAGTCCGATTGTTTTGATGATTCTTGCAATTTCGCGTGTGGCGTCTTCGGGCCATTTGAATGTATCTTTTACTTTTACGGCTTTTCCGTTTCTAACACCCATCATCATGCCTCTGACGAATTCATCGTAAAAGCCGAATTTTTTAGCAAAGATGAACATAATTTCTTCGTCCGTTTTGCTCTCATATAACGGATCCACGACTTTGCTTCTCCACTGAGCCGTTCTGTTTGTAGCCGTTACGCTTCCTTCACATTCAAACTGGCTGGCAGTCGGAAGGATATATACGTTGTCTTTTTTGTTTGTAATAACAGCGGCTTCGTTTGCAAACGGTTCGGCAACTACAAGCAGGTCTAATTTATCAAGCGCCTGTTGGACTTTTGCCTGTTGCGCGATTGAAGTAATACCGTTACCTTGTACCCAAAGCGCTCTTATAGGTGCGTCGGAATACGTTTTTTCTTCCTGTAATACTCCCTGCCACCATTTAGCAAGTGTAAATCCTTTTGTATGCATCCATTTTTTAGATGCAAATCTTTTTTGAAGCCAGTTAAAATCAACACCCCAGTTATGTGCGAAATATTTCCAGCTTCCTTCACTAAGTCCGTAATATCCAGGAAGTGAATGAGACAGACAGCACATATCGGTAGCACCCTGAACGTTGTCGTGACCTCTTAGGATGTTACATCCTCCACCGAATTTACCCATATTTCCAAGTGCCAACTGAAGTATAGGAGCCATTCTGGTATTGGATGAACCGATTGAGTGCTGGGTTAATCCCATGGCCCAAATAAGAGTTCCGGGTTTGCTTGTAGCATAAGCTCTTGCAATTTTATATACAAGGCTTGCCGGCACACCCGTTACGTCTTCAACTTTTTCAGGTGTCCATTTTTTAGCTTCTTCGATTACATGATCCATTCCGAATACTCTGTTTTTGATGTAATCAGGATCATGCCATCCGTGTTTGAAAATTAAGTGAAGCATTCCATACATAAACGGAATATCCGTTCCAGGTCTTATTTTTGCATAAAGGTCTGCTTTTGCAGCCGTTTTTGTATATCTAGGATCAATTACGATTAACAGTGCATCGTTTCTTTCTTTAGCTTTTAATATATGTTTAAATCCTACAGGATGGTTTACTGCCGGGTTGGCACCAAATATAATAATAGCTTTTGAATTTTGAATGTCTCCAAGATGGTTTGTCATAGCGCCATAACCCCATGTGTTCGCGACCCCCGCGACTGTTGCGCTGTGTCAGATCCGTGCTTGGTGATCTATATTGTTCGTTCCCCAAAATGCTGCGAATTTTCTGAAATAATATGCCTGTTCGGTGCTCATTTTAGCACTACCTAAAAACATTGCAGCATCAGGTCCGCTTTCTTTTCTGATTTGAAGCATTTTTTCACTGATTTCGTTAATAGCTTCATCCCAACTTATTCTTTTCCATTTCCCGTTTACTTTTTTAAGAGGATGTTTAACTCTTTTTTCAGTTCTTACATAATCTATAGAATCGATACCTTTACAGCAGTGGCTTCCGTGGCTGATAGGATGGTCTTGTGCGACTTCCTGTCTAACCCACACACCGTTGTGAACTTCTGCTATAATTCCACACCCAACTGAACATGTAGTACATACAGTTTTAACTTTTTTACTTCCAGGGTACGGGTCTTTGATTTCTTCATCGGTGGCATTTCTAACAGCAGGTGCCGCATTTAGCATTGTAGCACCGGCTACACCTGATAATGCCGCCATTTTCAAAAAGGCCCTTCTACCCACTTTCGGATTCATTTTCTCTAGTGAGCTCATTTTTTCTCCTGAAAGGGCGTTTTTGTAATAAAGTTCCCAGTTTTTGGTTTTGCGATAAAGAATCTCTTTTTTCGGTGAGTGTCCTCTTACCACACCGTTGTCATTTTCCGGCTGAGCGGATTTGGCAAAGGCTAGTGTAGAAGAAGCGACACTCAGTGCTCCGATTCCAAGAGCTCCTTTAAGAAAGCTTCTTCTTTTCATTTTTGCTCCTTTTTTTAAGATACCCCACAAAATATTCATTTTGCGTGGGCCCCAAATTTATACCCCAAAAAACTTTCAGTTTTTCGGGGACCTCAGATTTTTACCCCACAAAATATTCATTTTGCAGGGGATCTGTTTTTTCGGATTTATCTCGTAAGAGATAACGGCAGGACTCGGTTAAGCCCTGCGGTTATATCTTAATACCCCAAAAAACTTTCAGTTTTTCGGGGACCCCTTTTTAATTTTCCATCTACTATTTTAAACTTCATCCTCAACATCTCCGCCTTCTTCAAGGTTGCATACCAAGCTTTCGCTCTCTTTTTTCTTACGTTTTTTTCTGAGTGCAGCTTCTTCGTCGGCTATACATACATTACAAACTTCTTTTTTAATTTTTTCAATTACCGGTTTTGGTTTTTCAAGGAATATCCTTTCACTTTCAATAAACGCTTTTAACACAACCGCTATGTCTTTATAAAGATTTGAAGCCTCATGCATATACACATTTTCTATAAAGTCGTCTATAAAAGTGTTTAAAATATCAAATGTTTTATTCTCAAGCCACTCGGATTTTTCATCGCCTTTTAATTTTTCAAGTATCAGATACTGCATAAACGGCAAGATAAACCCTATGTCATCTTCGCTGTCTTTGTACTCTTCGTTTTTTCTGAATTTAGAGCTAAGCACAATATCCACCATTTTAACTTTCATTTTGCCGTTTTCTATTTCCTCATCGTAAAACGACGCTGTTGTTGGAACCGGATCTTGAGAGAGGTCGTAAAAAATTTCATCATACTCATTTGCTAATTTTTGAGTATCGTAATTTTCCACAAAATGTTCAAGTGCTTTTTTTGAATTTTCTTCAAGGGCGTGTTCTTTTAGGATTTTTGCTGCTTCCTTTACTCCTGTGAATCTGTCTTTATCATAAGTAAAAGTAAAAAGTTTTGAAAAAAAACCGTAATAAAAAGCTCTTGCTTCGTTAATTTCCCTGTTTTGCATT
>NZ_JBMXVQ010000029.1:0-15962 GCF_053999135.1 Caminibacter sp. | reverse complement strand
AACCGTAGCCTCAACAAGACCTCCCCCGCTTTTTGCGGTATAAGTTTTATTGTCGGATTCTTGTATCTGCTCCTGAAGCTTTTGCATCATTTCGTTTAAATCAAGATTACCAAACATTATTCCTCCTGTAAATAGGTTGTTTTTTCAATTATATCGTTATTATCATCAACAATCAACACCGCAGGTTTAAAATCTTTAGCCTCTTGAGGCGTCATAGAGGCATAAGCGATTATTATTATCTTATCTCCCGGATGAACTTTTCTTGCTGCCGCCCCGTTTAAACAGATATCTCTTTTGCCTCTTTCACCTTTTATAACATATGTTGAAAATCTCTCTCCATTGTTAATATTTACAATATCAACCTTTTGTCCTACAAGTAAATTGGCTTCTTCCATAAGTTCTTCATCAATGGTAATAGACCCGACATAATTAAGATTTGCATCCGTAACAGTGGCCCTGTGAATTTTACTATAAAGCATTTCTATAGTCATTTTTTACCTTTACGCCCAAAATTCCTTAGGAATTAGATACTCTTTTACCGGTTTTCCTTCAATAATATGCTCTTTTAAGATTCTGTCAATTTTTTCTTTATTCAAATCGACATACATATAACTGCCGGGCTCAACCAGCATAACAGGTCCGAAATTACATCTGTTTAGACACCCGGTAGGCACTATCCAGTTAACCATAGGGTCAATTCCCATATCCATCATTTTTTGCTGAGTATAAGGCAGTAAATCTTCCGTACCTTCTCTTACGCAGCTAGGTTTTGGAAAACTAGGAGGTCTTTTGACCTGACACATAAACATTATATTTTTTGGTTTTGGCATTTGCATGCACACTCCTTTTTTTAGCCCTATTATATCTTAAAGCATTAACTTTTTATTAATTGTATCAAATTTTCTCGATTAAAATAATTCTCGCCCTTAAAGGCTCAAAATACTTCTTCATAACCTTCCTCACAACCGTCTTGTCAAGTCCCCCGACTCCCGTACCGAGATACGGAGTAATTACCAGCGCGTCTTTATCGCTGAGATACTCTGCTATATTTTTACATATTTTTTCTATTCTTTCATAATCCGGGGCTATTTCCACAGCCCCCGGTCCGTAATCCATAACAGCTGCGTGAATTGCCCATTTATACTCTTCACAGGGATAAACCGTCACTGCTATATCGCCGGGATTCAAAAATCCGTGTTTTCCTGTCCATTCATCCATTACAGCCTGAAGTTTAGGACACATCATCTTTAAAACACCGCTGACACCGCTTCCGAGTTTTAATATCGTATTACTTGGATTTACTATATAATCACCTCTGAAATCCCTGATATCTCCTTTAACTATTTCAAACATTCTTTTACCGTCTCCCTGTCGCTGTAATCTATTTTTTTGTGGCAGTATTCAATATAATTTTCATTGCCTTTACCTAAAAGCATTAAAACCATATTGTTTTCTTTAGCTATTTTTAACGCTTTTTTTATGGCTTTTTTTCTGTTGGTTATTACCTCAAAAGGAGTGTTTTGAATGCCTTTTGATATTTCCTTACAAATATTTTCAACATTTTCACATCTTGGATTATCTTCTGTAAGAATTATATAATCGGTAAATTTATCTGCTACTTCTCCCATTAAATATCTTTTATCCCTGTCTCGGTTACCGCCTGCACCAAAAACAACGATTTTTTTACCCTTAACAGCACTTAATACTTTCTCCATCCCATCAGGCGTATGGGCAAAATCGATAATCACCAAAGGGTTGTTTGAAACTATTTCCATCCTGCCTGGTACGCCTTTGAAATATTTCAATTGAGAATTGAGAATGGAAAATGGAGAATTAGTTAAAACCTCAACAGTTTTTAAAGCAAGAGAAAAGTTCATCTTATTAAATTCACCCGCCATCAGAATATCCTTAACTACAGGTTTATCTAAAACATATAAATTTTTTTTATGTATTTTAAATTCATATCCCATTACGTTTACAAGTGAAAAATTTGAATTCTCAATTTTCCATTCTCCATTTTCCATTTTTAAAAGTTTTCCATTTATTATTTTAATGCTTTCATCATGAAAAAAAGACTCTTTTGCTTTTTTATATTCTTCCATGCTTTTATGAAAATCAAGATGGTCCTGAGAAAAAGAGGTCAAAATCTTGGCACTAAAATCAATCCCCTCAATCCTGTTTTGAACAATGGCATGTGAAGATACTTCCATGATAAAAAAATCGGGTTTATATTTAAAAGCCCTTTTGATAGTGGTAAAAACAGGAGGGGTTGTAAGTGTTTTTCCTTCTTTTTTTTCTCCGTTAAAATAAAAACCCTCGGTTCCCTGAATACCAACAGAATATCCAAAAGATTGCAACAAATATTCCAAAACAAAAGCCGTAGTTGTTTTCCCGTTTGTACCGGTTATTCCTATAAATTTTGTTTTAAGATTAAGCTCCCTTAAAAGCTCTTTTGGAGTTGTAAAGTTTTTAATATTCCGGGCATATTTTGAGTTTTGAGAGGTTTTTAAAAAGAGCTTGGAGGGGGAGAGCTCTTTTGTATTGTCTGTTATTAAATCATTGTTTAAGTAATGAATTAAATCCATTAACTATCTCTATATCATTACTGTTTTGAAGCAGTTCTTCAAAGTAACTTATTGCGTTTTCTTTAAAACCGTATTTTAATAAAATATCAAAAAAATCTAAAAGTTCTTCTTTCGTTTCAAAATAAACTTTTGTAGACAAAAGAACGTTTTCCAAATCCTCTTTTGATTTTATTAAATCCCTGATATCTTTAAAAGAAACAGCCTTTTCAGATTCCAACTGCGACAAAGAAACATCAAAATGAATATTTCGCAAGCTCATCCAATTTATCCTCATATCCATGAGGTACGTTCATAACAACCAAATCAGGATGTATTTTTTCTTTCAGGGCTTTTTCAATACCGTATTTTAAAGTAGCGCCTGCACTCGCACATCCTACACATCCGCCCTGAAGCTGAACGAAAACAACAGGTTTTTTTACATCAATCAATGTAACATCGCCTCCATCCATTTGAAGCATAGGGCGGATTTCTTCAAGTACTCCCGCCACCGCTTCTTTTAAGTCTTCGTTAGAAAAAGGAATATCCGCCATATTATTCTCCTATGAATTCAATAATACACATCTCCGCAGCGTCACCTCTTCTAAATCTTGTTTTAATTATTTTAGTATATCCGCCGTTTCTGTTTACATATTGAGGAGCTATTTCTTCAATAAGTTTTTTAGTAGCGGCTTTTGCTCTTTCGTTACTTCCTAGTTTTGAATATACATATCTGTGTGTATTCAAATCAGGATTTTTTTTAGCTTTAGTAACTATTTTTTCAATATATCTTCTAAGTTCTTTAGCTTTTGGAACGGTAGTTTCAATACTTCCGTGTTCGATTAAATCGCAAGCCAAGTTTCTAAGAAGCGCTCTTCTGTGTTCGCTGTCGCGCCCTAACTTTCTGTAACCGTGCTTATGTCTCATTACTCTTCTCCTTTAAGTTTAGCAAGTTTTTCTTCTATAGCCTTTTTGACTTCAAGAGGCAATGTTTTTGTAATAGAAAAACCAATCTCTTCCAATTTTTCAAAAATTTCTTCTAATGATTTTGTTCCTAAATTTTTAATGTTAGCTATTTTTTCTTTGCCCATTAATACAAGTTCACCTACATATTTAATCCCGGCCCTGTCAAGAGCGTTAAAGCTTCTGCTTCTTAAATTCAAACTTTCAATAGGTTCAAACAAAATATTATATTCTTCAGGAAGTTCAACATTTTCCGCTTTTTTAGGCTCAAGTTTAAACTCTTTCGAAAATACGCTGAACTGATTTAAATAGTTGTTAACCGCATCTTTAAAAGCGTCGATAGGGTCAACCTGTCCGTCCGTTTCAACCTCAAAAATAACTTTTTCAAAATTAGGGTCGTCTTCGATTAAGATATTCTCAATATTGTATACCACTTTTTTAATAGGAGAAAAATACGCATCAAGTCCTATATAACCTTCGGGAAGTTCATCTCTATAATTTTCGACAGCGACAAATCCCATTCCTTTTTTTATAATAATGCTCAGTTTTAATTCGCCTTCTTCATTTAAAGTGGCTATATATTCATCAGGGGTAACGACATCAACTTCATCGTTAATTAAATCTTCTCCTCTGATTTCTTTAGGACCTACAAACGTATAATTAACCGTAATTTCTTTTTTTTCAGAGTCTTTAATCTTAAATCTTATATTTTTAAGATTTATAATAAAGCTGGCAACATCTTCCAGCATACCTTTTAAAGAATCAAATTCGTGTTTTACCCCTTCGATTTTTAAAGCAACTGGAGCATATCCCGCAGTTGCCGCAATTAAAACTCTTCTAATCGGATGGGCTGCACTTACTCCAAAACCGGCTTCAAAAGGATAAACCTCGATTTTTGCGAGATTTCCCTCTTTTTGATAAGAAAATTCGGTTGGAATTAAAACTTCTGTTTTTATTTTATTCATTTTTTAGCCCCTATTATTTAGAGTATAGCTCAACTACTAGTCTCTCATCTACCGGAATATTTACTTCACTTCTCTCAGGAATTCTTTGGAATACCCCTACCATTTTTTCTTTGTCAACATCAACCCAAGGAGCTATACCTGTTTGAGCCGTAAGTTCTAAAGCTCTTTGAATTTGAGGGTTGTTTTTTGATTTTTCTCTGATTTCAATTCTATCCCCCTCTTTAACTAAATAAGAAGGAATATTTACTTTTTTCCCGTTTACAAGTACATGCCCGTGAGTTACAAGTTGTCTTGCAAATCTTCTAGTAGTGGCAAATCCCATTCTGTAAACTACGTTATCAAGTCTTCTTTCAAGAAGTCTGATAAGGTTTTCCCCCGTACTTCCTTCTTGTCTGTTTGCCTCTTTAAAAAATCTTCTAAACTGCTTTTCAAGAACACCGTAATAATACTTAATTTTTTGTTTTTCTCTTAACTGTTGTCCGTATTCTGAAATTTTTGTTCTTCTTTGCCCGTGTTGTCCAGGCGCGTAAGGTCTTCTGTCAAGCGCAGATTTACCTGCAAGTCTTCTTTCACCTTTTAATTCTAAACTAACACCAAGTCTTCTTTCAATTCTTTCAACAGGTCCTGTATATCTAGCCATCGTTACACCCTTCTTCTTTTTCTTGGTCTACAACCATTATGCGGTAATGGAGTAATATCTTTCATCCATAAAACTTTAATTCCGTCAATAGCACCTACTGTTTTAACGGCAGTTTCTCTACCGCCTCCAGGTCCTTGTACTTTAATTCCAACTTCTTTAATACCATATTCTTTAGCTTTTGCCATTGCATCTTCTACAGCTTGTTGAGCAGCAAAAGGAGTTGATTTTTTGCTTCCTTTAAAACCTAAAGCACCAGCAGAGCTCCAGCATAAAGCATTACCCATTTCATCGGTTACAGTTATCATAGTATTATTAAAAGTAGCTGCGATATATACTACACCGCGTCCAACTTGTTTTTTAATTTTTTTCTTTTTAGTTAATTTTCTTTTTGCCATCATCTACCCCTTATTTCGCTTTTGCGCCGACAGTTTTTCTTTTACCTTTTCTGGTACGCGCATTTGTTTTAGTTCTTTGACCTCTAACAGGTAGTCCGCGTCTGTGTCTAAGACCTCTGTAGCATCCTAAGTCCATAAGCTCTTTAATATTAAGCTGAACTATTTTTCTAAGCTCACCTTCAACAATGTAATTATTTTGAATTTCTTTATTTAAAACAGATATTTCTTCTTCGGTAAGTTCGTAAACTCTTTTTTCAGGGTCTATTCCTGTGTCTTTAAGTATTTTTCTGCTTGTTGTAAGACCGATTCCGTAAATATACGGAAGTGCGTATTCGATTTTTTTCTTTTTAGGTAAGTCGATACCAGCAATTCTCGCCATGTTTTATCCTTGTCTTTGTTTATGTCTTGGATTTTCACAAATTACCCTAACAATGCCTTTTCTTTTAACGATTTTGCATTTAGGACAAATTTTTTTAACTGATGCTCTAACTTTCATAACTTCTCCCTTTGTTTTTATAGACAATACCCCCTTAGGTACAAAGACCAGCCCTTGCAACATTTAATTAAAATAAATGATGCAAAGCCTCTTTTACGTTCAGGGGGATGGAATTATACCAAAATAATGGAAAATGGAAAATGGAAAATGGAATATAAATTAATGTAAGCTTCAAAAAAAAAGAAAAAATGCTGTTTATTATTTCCTTAAAAAAAGGAAAAGAGTAAAAACTCTTAATTTTAGTGGAATATGAAAGCCATTAAACCGATAATTGCAAGTGTAATCGTACCTGCATTTATTTTATCAAACTCTTTTCTAAATAAAGCCAAAAGTAAATAAATTACAAATCCCGCACTAAGCCCTATCGTAATGGAATATGTAAGAGGCATTAAAATAACCGTTATAAAAGCACTTACGGCTACAGTATGGTCTTTAAAATCTATATTCTTAAGCTCACTGAACATTAATACTCCGACCATTACCAAAATAGGATAAATCGCATTGCTTGGAATTGCTTTATATAAAGGAAGGAAAAAGAGGGTAGTAATAAATAAAAGCCCCGTTACAACGGCTGTCAGTCCCGTTCTTCCCCCTTCTTCAACACCAACGGCGCTTTCTATAAAAGAAGTTGTGGTGGAAGTACCAAGACTTGCTCCTATAACCGTTGCGGCGGCATCCGCCTCAAGGGTTTTTTGAAGCTCCCTGCTTCCGTCTTTAAAAAGACCGGCCCTCATACCTATACCGGCCAGAGTACCTATAGTATCAAACATATCCGTAATCAAAAAAGTTACGATAACAGGAATTAAAGAAAGAGTTAAAGCGCTTGCTATATCAAATTTAAAAGCAATAGGAGCAATACTAGCAGGAACGGACACAATCCCTTCAGGAAGCTTTGCAAGTCCGAATATCCAAGCTACCACAGTAGTCACTAAAATAGATAAAATAAAAGCACCTTTTATCCTGTAAGAATAAAACAGGGCAGCCGTTATAAAACCAAATATCCCGAGCAAAACATTAGGGTCTTTTATATTCCCAAGCCCCACCAAAACGGCGTCATTATTGGTTATAAT
The DNA here is from genome assembly GCF_053999135.1 of Caminibacter sp. Classification (NCBI taxonomy): domain Bacteria; kingdom Pseudomonadati; phylum Campylobacterota; class Epsilonproteobacteria; order Nautiliales; family Nautiliaceae; genus Caminibacter; species Caminibacter sp. Next base: position 8,872 of record NZ_JBMXVQ010000029.1, on the reverse strand, counting down.
TCCCATCCCCTGCAATCCTATAAAAGCTATAAACATCCCTATACCAGCACTTATTGCCCTTCTTAAATCCACGGGTACCGACTCAAGCACCCACACCCTGAATTTGGTAAAGGAAAGGGCTAAAAATATAAGTCCGGATATCATTACTATTCCAAGGGCCGTCTGCCATGGAATCCCCATACCTTTTACAAGTCCGAATGTAAAATAAGCATTAAGTCCCATACCAACACTCATAGCAACGGGGGTATTTGACCAAAACCCGTTTAAAACAGTAGCAATAATGGTAACAACGGCAGTCGCAGTAATTAAAGCATCAAAAGGCATTCCTGTAAGGCTCATAATAGAAGCATTTACAGGGACAATATACATCATAGCCAAAAATGTAGAAAGTCCGGCTCTAAACTCGGTAGATATGTCAGTGTTTTTTTCTCTCAGATGAAAGATTTTTTCAAGCAGTTTCATTTTTCAGCCTTTTAATTTAGCTGAATAATTTTAACAAAAATATGAGCGTTTCACCAAGTTTATTTAAAGTGTCTGTGAGCAGATAAAATAAAATAAAAAAAAACCGAGGTTATTTCACCTCGATTCTTTTTCCGGCAGGTTTTTGTTTTTTAGGAATAAATATTTTTAAAACACCGTCTTCATATTTAGCTTCTATATTATCCAAATCGGCATCGTTTGGAAGTTTAAACGCCCTTTCAAATCTTCCAAAAAAGCTTTCTATTCTAGTATAGTTCGGACCGTTTTCTTCTTTTTTTAATTTTCTTTCCCCAGAAATAGTAAGTACACCGTCATTTACTGCTATTTCTATATCTTCTTTTTTAACGCCAGGAAGGTCTATTTCGAGATAATAACCTTTTTCATCAGCTTTTTCATTCACAGCAGGCGTAAAAGCTTCCACTTTTTGAACAGGTTTGTTTGCTTGAAGAACCGCTCCTATTCTTCTTTCTATATCTTGTAATTCTCTGAAAGGATCGAATACCATTGGCCACATTTTCCCCTCCTTTTTAATAAATTTTTTTCTAATGAAATTATAGCAAATTATTAAGACAATGTCAATAATATTGATATTATTTAACTAAACTTTCATTCTTTAAATCTTTCAATTTGCAAAGGGGTTTCAAAATAAACACTGTTACTAGGAAACGCAAAAGAACTTCCGTTTTGCTCTACAATCTCTTTTATTTTAAGATTTATATCTTCTCTGATTCTAAGATAATCTTTCCAAACGGCCGTATTGGTGAAAAAATAACAAAAAATACTAAGAGCGCTGTCTTCAAACTGGTCAAAATAAATTAAAAGGCTTTCATCTTTTGCTATTTCAGGATGGTTTAAAAGCATATTCCTTATATCTTCCACTATCTTTTTAACCTTATCTACAGGCGTATCATAAACAAGGCCTATTCTCATCATAATTCTTCTTTTATCACGTCTGCTGAAATTTTCAACGCTTGAATTGGCTATGGTTGCATTTGGGACTATTATAAGTCTTTTGTCAAAAGCCCTTATTTTAGTGGTTCTCATTCCTATATCTTCTACTATTCCCTCAACATTACCTATTTTAACCCATTCTCCTATCTTAAAAATATTATCGGTCAAAATTGCAATTCCTCCGAAAATATTGGCTGCCGTATCTTTTGCGGCAAGAGCAAAAGCAAGTCCACCAAGTCCCAAAGAAGCTATAAACCCTGTAACATTAATGCCCCAGTCCTGAAGTAAAGCTATAATACCGATAGATATTACTAAAATTTTAATTATTTTTATAACAAAACCGGCAAGTTCTCTCGAAGCTTTTCCAAAACGCCCCAATAATTTATAAACCGACTCTTCAAATTCGTTTATGATATTGTAAATAGCCCAAAACACGTCAAAAATCAAAAGCCCTTTTAAAATATGATAAGCAACAGCATTTTTTACTTCCAAAAAAAACAAAAAGAAATAAAAACCTCCTATCACAAATAAAAATTTCAAAGGCTCTTTTAAGGCTTTTAAAAATTTATCGTCAATATCGGTTTTCGTTTTTTTCGTCAAAAGCCTTAGCGTCTTTATAAAATAAATCGTAAAAGCCTTTCTGGCAATCAAAAAAAACGAAAGTACCACAAAAGCCAAAATGATTTTATAAAGAGGTAAGGACAAAAATTTGTAATTTAAGATATTTATAAATTCACTTAGATAACTTTCCATTTTCAACCTTTATCAGATTTTCTTCCATCATTATATCAATTATTTTTTTAAATGTAGGCACGGCCGAAGATGAAGCAAAATAGTTAGGCCATTTGGCTTTTATATCAAAAAAAGTAACTCCTATCGTATATCTGTGAATTCCGTCGTTAACAAAACCGAAAAAAGATGAATTATATATATTTTTATATCCCCCTTTAACGGAAACATGAGCCGTTCCGGTTTTTCCGGCAACAAAAAGTCCCTTGATATCGGCAGCTTTTCCTGTTCCCTTTAAGACGACTTTTCTCAATATTTTTAACATGGTCTCAGCTGTCTGAGGAGATACAACCCTTTTTTTATAAGCTTTTATAGCCCCTATTCTCGGGGTAAATGTAATTCCTTTATTATTAAACACATTATAAGCTTTTAAAAGCTGAACAAAATTTACCAAAATTCCGTAACCGTAAGAAGTAGTTGATTTATACACGGGATAATTTAAAAGCTTCAGGCTTCTCAGCTTTCCTTTAAGCTCATAAGGTAAATCGATACCGCTATATTCCCCAAACCCGAAATTTTTAAGCCCGTTAAAAAACTCTACGTTTGTAAGTCTCAAAGCAAGCTGTGAAATACCTATATTACTCGAATACACAATCACGTTTTCTGCACTCAGCCACTCAAAAGGCTCATCGTCTCTTATAGGAGTTTTTCTCCATTCGGGTTTCCATCTTCCGTTATATCCTTTTATTATTTCATAAGGATTTACTTTTTTAAGCTCCAGTAAAATCGCAAACGTAATAGGTTTCATAACCGAACCCGGTTCAAAAAGTTCTCTTATAACGCTTATTTTCATATTTTTCACATCCCTTGGGCTTATATGGGAAGGATTATACCTGTTAGAAGTGGCAATGGCCAGTAAGCGACCGGTTTTTGAATCCATTACAGCGGCTACAACCTCTTTTGCCGATAATTTGTTTTTTTGGACCGATAGCAGTTTTTCTATTTTTCTTTGTAATACAAGGTTAATATTAAGAAGAAGACTTTTCCCGTCAACAGGCTGCTTTACAACTGAATCTCCGTCATAAATAATATTACCGAACACATCCCTGTAACCTTTTTTAAATCCGTCTTTTTTTGCTCTTAAAAGTTCGTCATAATACTCTTCAAGTCCGTTTTCACCTTTTTTTAAATCTTTTCTGTATCTGCCCAAAACCGGTTCTAGCGTATCCGCATAAGGATAAACTCTTTTAAAATCCAAACTCGCTATTTCATATCCTCTTCTGATACCTGTTTTAGGATTAGTTAAAAATACCCTTTTTTTATCAAGAATTTTTCTAAGATAAATAAGATTTTGCTTCGTTTTTAAATCTACCTTTGCAATAAGAATCCGGTTCTTACCTCTTTTTTTGGCAAAATTAATAATATTTTTTAATCTTTTCTCGCTTATACCCGAATATATAGAAAAAAGTTTTATAAAAAGAGCCTTTTTATTTTCATCAAGATAATTCACATATAAATAAATGCCGTAAAGCTTTTGACTTTTGGCAATAGTATAATTTTTAGAATATATATTTCCTCTAACAGCGCTCTCTTTTTTAACTATAACAGGTTCGAAATAATATTTCGGTTTTGCAATGGAAAAAAACAAAAAAGCTCCGTAAACAATAGCCAATAAAAAAAGAAAAAGAAAAAAAAATGCGGGGATTCTTATGTTTTTCATTAAATTTGAGTTTTTAGAAGCTCTTTGTAGGCGTTAATTGCTTTGTTTCTTACTTCAAGCATCATTTTCATTTTCATTTCGGCTTTTTGGATAGTAATACTCGCTTTTGCTAAATCCTGAACTTCTCCCGACGCTATGGCGGCCTGAGTTTCATCGGCTTTTTGCATCAAATTATTTGTTTCATCTATCTCCTTTTTCAATACCTCCTCAAAATCTATTCCTCCGCTTTTAGAAGTTTTGTTTTGAAGAGGAGAAGAAGATGTGTTAATACCGTCAACTTTATTTATAAAAGCCATCTGTTATCCTTTAGGATTGTAAAATATTAATGGCGTTTTGAGCCATGTTTTTAGTAGCCTGAAAAGCGGCCACATTTGCCTGATAAGCCCTTGTCGCTTCTATTAAATCGGCCATTTCCACAACAGGATTAATATTAGGATAGGCAACATAACCGTCCGCATCTGCATCCGGATTTGTCGGGTCGTACTTTAAAATAGGTTTGCTGTCATCCCTTACGACCTTATCCACTATAACCGTTTCAACAGGAGGTTTTGCAACAGCATAATCTTCTCCTTCCTCGTCAAGAGGGTTTTCATATTTATGAAATCTGGAATTTTCGTCTATGTATTTGTTTAAATGCTCTTCAAAAGGCACGGCTTTAAAAATAACCTCTTTTCTTCTATAAGGCCCTCCCTCGGGAGTTCTTGTAGTATTTGCATTAGCGATATTTTCGGAAATTATATTTATCCTAAATCTCTGAGCCGATAATCCGTATCCTGAAATATCAAAACTGTTTAAAAAAGCCATTTTCTATCCTTAAATATTCTTACTTGAATCTATAACCGCTTTAAATATTTCTATATTTTTTCTTAAAGCCGCTACGGTGGCGTTATACATCATACTGTTTTTTGCCATTTCAGTCGTTTCAACGTCTATATCAACACTGTTTCCGTCATTTTTGGCCAAATGACCGTCTCTGTAAAAAACTATAGGCTTGTAAGGGTCGTCAAAATCCTTAGGCTCTAAGTGCATAGGCGATGTTTTGGCCAGTTCTAACTTTTTAGACGGTTTGTGAAATTTTTTATTTATCTCTTCTTCTAATGCTTCTTCAAATCTTATATCTTTAGGTCTGTAAAAAGGAGTATCGGCATTTGCAATATTACTTGAAATCATATCTTCTCTTATTCTTCTGTAAAACAGGGATTTTTCCATAATATTAAAAGATTTTGAAATTTCAAATGCCACATTTTCTCCTTTTTAAATAACAAGCAAAAAACGTTCCTCTTTTTTTTGATAAAATTACATTTATCATTATACTTCATAAAGGTTAAATTTGCAAAAAGTAGATACCCTCGTTTTTATTATAGTGGCTGTTTTAATGCTTATAGGCGCTATATTTTCATATTCTTTACCTATATTTTTTGAAGTAAAAAAACATTTAAGCGAATATCACTTTTTTAAAAATTATCTCTTATTTGCAGGTGGAAGTTTTTTCCTTATGATACTTTTATCCAGGGCAGACCCGGAAAAGTGGTTTAACATTTTAGGGTTCGGTATACTTATAATATCGGGAGCACTTATAATTCTTCTGCCTTTTTTACCTGAATCAGTAGCTCCGGTAATCAACGGTGCCAGACGGTGGATTAAAATAGGTGGCTTTAAATTTTCACCGGTAGAGTTTTTTAAAATAGGGGTAATCTTTTTTTTATCATGGTCTTTTACCAGAAAAGTTAAAAAAACAAAATCCCTTAAAGAGGAATTTACCCTTATAATCCCTTATCTGCTCGTTCTGGGAATATTTTGGGTATTTATCATTTTTTTATTATCCGACTTAGGACAGGTAATGGTTATGGTGCTGATTTTCGCGCTTATGCTACTGGTAGCCGGAGGAAAATTTCAGACATTCGGTATTATGGCTGCAATCGGAGCTGTACTTTTAATATTAGCGGTAATGTTCGCCCCTTACAGACTCGAAAGGATAAAAAACTGGCTTTATACCATGACTTCCAACTTTTTTCCGCACCCCCTTATTGAAGGCTCCTCCGCCAATTACGGACAGGTTATTCAGTCTTTAAACGCAATACACCATGGAGGAATAAGCGGCGTAGGAATAGGAAACGGTATTTTTAAACTCGGGTTTTTAAGCGACGTTCATACGGATTTTGTCTTGGCGGGAATAGCGGAAGAGAGCGGTATTATAGGTATAACAATCGTTCTTGGTCTGTTTGCCGTTTTACTGTTTAGAATTTTTAAACTTTCTTTCCGAGCTGAAAAAAAAGAGTATCAGCTTTTTGCTTTTGGAGTGGGAAGTCTTATAGCCATTCAGCTTATTTTAAACGGTCTTGGAATAACCTCAATCATTCCTCTTAAAGGTTTAACCGTTCCGTTTTTAAGTTACGGGGGAAGTTCACTTTTTGCATTTGCCACCGCAATAGGCATGGTTTTGATGATAAGCAAAAAAGCAAAATTTTAATTAATGGAAAATGGAAAATGGAAAATGGAAAATTTAATATCGCTATAACCGGGGGCGGAACCGGAGGACATCTGAAAATTGCCAAAGTTATCAAAGAAGAATTAAACAAAAGAGATATAAAACCTATCTATATAGGCTCAACTTCCGGAGCTGATAAAGAGTGGTTTGAAAACGATAAAGGATTTAGTCATACCTACTTTCTATCTTCTTCCGGAGTGGTGAACAAAAAAGGACTTAATAAAATAAACTCTTTAATAAATATCCTAAAACTCTCAAATGAAGCTAAAAATATTTTAAAACATCACAACATAAAAGCCGTATTTAGTGTAGGAGGATACTCTGCGGCACCGGCTTCTTTTGCAGCGATTTTAAGTAATGTTCCGCTTTTTATACATGAACAAAACGCCCATATAGGAGCTCTTAATAAAATCCTAAAGCCTTTTTCAAAAAGATTTTTCAGTACATTTCTTTACGGCGACCCATATCCGGTAGAAGATATTTTTTTTGAAAAAGCAAGAATAAGAAAAGAACTAAAAACCGTTATATTTTTAGGAGGAAGCCAGGGAGCCGTTGCCATAAACGATTTGGCTTTAAAACTGGCTTCTCAATTAAAAGAAAAAAATATAAACATCATCCATCAAACGGGTAAAAGAGATTTTAAAAGAATAAAAGAGTTTTACGAAAAAGAAAATATAAAAGCCGATGTGTTTGATTTTTATCCGAATTTAGTAGAAAAAATAAAAAAAGCCGACTTTGCCGTATCGCGTGCCGGGGCTTCGACTCTTTTTGAACTTGCGGCAAACCAAATACCGACTCTTTTTATTCCCTATCCTTATGCCACAGGAGACCATCAATACTATAATGCAAAATTTATAGCCGATAAAAACGCCGGATTTGTAAAACGACAAAATGAAATTGACATTTCAGAGATAAAAAACATGATTTTTAATGCTGATTTAGAAACAATGTCCAAAAACTTAATCTCAATAAATCAAAAAGAAGGTGCAAAATTTATAACAAAGGAAATATTAAAATCCCTCGTCAATTAAAGCACAAATCATATGCCCGACCATTATATGCATTTCCTGAATTCTAGGTGTGTCGTTTGAAGGGATTACGATATTCACATCACCCATTTCTTTCATTCTGCCACCGTCTTTTCCGGTGAATGTTATAACCTTAGAACCTATTTTTTTTGCACTCTCAATTGCTTTTATAACATTAAGAGAATTCCCGCTTGTGGAAATCGCTATTAAAACGTCTCCCTTTTTACCCAAAGCCTCCACCTGTCTTGAAAAAACATATTCATATCCATAATCGTTTCCTATAGCGGTAAGAGCTGAAGTGTCGGTTGTAAGTGCTATTCCGGCAAGTGGAATTCTTTCTTTTTTAAACCTTCCGCTAAGTTCGGCGGCTATATGCTGGCTATCAGCCGCACTGCCTCCGTTCCCGCAAAGCATTATTTTGTTTCCGTTTTTCAGTGCACTCAGACACAATTCTCCCGCTTCTTTAATTAAGGGTAATAACTTTTCCATTTTTTCAGCTGTTTTTATATGCTCATTCAAACATTTTTTTAAATTCTCCATTCTCAATTCTCCCTCTGCACCCCAAAAAGTCTTACGACTTTTTAGGGACCCCGCTTTCTCAATTTTTAACTTTTCACTTTTCATTTTTCACTTTTTTTATTATCGAAGTGGTGCTTCTTCCCTCTACAAATTCAATAAGTTTAACTTCCCCCGCTATATCGCTTCCGACTACCTTTTTTCCTTCGTAATCTTTTCCCTTAACCAAAACATCCGGTTTTATTTTTTTAATAAGCTCATAAGGCGTATCTTCTTCAAAAATTACGACATAATCCACAACCTCAAGACTCGCTAATAAATAAGCCCTGTCGTATTCATCGTTTACGGGTCTATCACTTCCTTTTAATCTTTTAACGGATTCATTGGAATTAACCCCTACTATCAGTTTATCTCCAAGGGATTTTGCTTTTTGAAGATACTTAACGTGCCCTAAATGCAGTATATCAAAGCATCCGTTTGTAAAAACGATTTTTTTATTTTGATTTTTTAAATCATTTGAGATATGTTCTATTGTCTTAAAATCCACTATTTTATAATCGACACTGTTATCAAGCCTTCTTTTAGTTTCTTCAATCTCTTCCAAAGTAACCGTCGCACTTCCTATTTTGCTCACAACCACGGCAGCCGCAGCGTTTGCAAAATGCATAGCCTCTATCATATCTTCACTTTTGCTTAAATAATATCCAAGACTTGCCAAAACGGTATCCCCTGCCCCAGTTACGTCGTAAACCTCTTTGGCAATTGTAGGAATTTTTACATACTCATCCCCAAAAAGCGCCATTCCCTCTTCACTCAGCGTAACCAGCAAATAGTCCAAATTGAGTTCTTTTTTTACTTTCCATCCGGCATTAATTAAATCTTCTTCACTGTTTATATCCATTCCGGCGGCAGTTGAGAGCTCTTTTTTATTAGGTTTAATCATCCAAGCGTTTATGTATT
>NZ_JBMXVQ010000028.1:0-13265 GCF_053999135.1 Caminibacter sp. | reverse complement strand
GAGTGGAACGAGAGCAGTATGAGCAAATATGCGGCTTTTCTTTTTCAAATGGCTTTTGTAGGAAAAACGATAAATATAGTAAGCGGAGGGGTCAGTGAAAGAATAAGAGTAATTCCTTTAGCAATATTTGCCGTTTTTATGGCGGGATTTATTTATCCCTTAATAGTTAACATTACATGGGGAGAAAATATTTTGGCAAATACTTTTCTTGATATTTCAGATATGCATGATTTAGCCGGAAGCAGTGTTATTCACTCAACAGGCGGATGGGCTTTGCTTGCCGCTATTTTAATTATAGGACCAAGAAAAGGAAAATATACAAAATCCGGAAAAATCAGGGTAATACCGGCAAGCAATATTCCACTGGTAGTCCTTGGTGCATTCCTGCTGTGGATAGGCTGGTTTGGATTTAACGGGGGAAGCGTGGGAAGCATTTCAAGTAAAGAAAACGCAGACACCGTAGCCCTTGTAATTATGAATACAAATAACGCAGGTCTTATAGGAGGTCTTATCGTAGCTGTTTTAAGTTATCTTAAATACAAAAAATTTGATATAACGATGATATTAAACGGAGCTTTAGGCGGACTTGTGTCAATAACAGCAGGAGCGGATATAATAAACCCTTATACAGCTTTATTAATAGGGGCAACAGGAGGAGCGTTGGTATTTTATGCAGTGCCTTTTTTTGACAGATTAAAAATAGACGACCCCGTAGGTGCCTTGTCGGTTCACCTTCTAAACGGTATCTGGGGGACTGTAGCTACAGGTATCTGGGGAGAAGGCGCAAGTTTAGCTTCACAGATAAAAGGTGCGGCCGTTATAGGAATTTTCGTTTTTGCAACATCTTTTGTCCTCATTTATATAATTAATAAAATAATGCCTTTTAGAGTCGATGAAGAAGACGAAATTGAAGGACTGGATGTAAACGAATGCGGTATAGAATCATATCCTGAATTTAAAAGAGCCTTTTAAAGGCTCTTTTTAAATTTTAAACTGACTAATTTCTCTTAATAATTCCTGGGCAAGTTTAGCTATTCTTTCTATATAAGTTTTATTTGAAATGATGCTTTGTTTATTTTGGGAAGAGAGTCTTTCTATTTCATCCATTTTCCTAATAAATTCCTGCATAATTTTTACTATATTTTCTATTTCTTCAACATTAAGCTCAACTTTTTGAACCACTTCTCCCATTTTACCGGATACGTCTTCTATTCTTTCCTGAACAACCAGCGTTTGCTCCGTAACGGCGTTTACATTTTGAATATTTTTATTCATCTCATCACTTGCAGCGTTTATAGCCTGAACGATTACATTAATAGTAGCGTCAATTTCCCCAAGCGATTTTTGAGTTCTCTCAGCCAATTTTCCGACTTCATCCGCAACTACGGCAAATCCTCTACCATGCTCTCCGGCCCTTGCCGCCTCAATTGCCGCATTAAGGGCCAACAGGTTTGTCTGGTCGGCTATTTCACGGATTACGGTTAAAACATTTTTTACCTGTTCGGCATCATGAGAGAGTTGTTGAAGTTTTAAAGCAAGCTCATTTTCATTTTGAGCGTTAATTTGTATATTATGCATAGTCTCTTCTATAATTTTTATGGCTTCTTTTAAAGAGGTATTAGCCGTTATAATAGCGTTTTTAACTTCATTTGAATTTTCAGATTCTTCACTAAGTTTATCTTTTAAATTATCAGCCGTTTCAGCCGCATTCTCAACAATAACCGCTTCTTGTTGAATATTGCCGGTAATAAAATCAAAAGATTTTTTAAGATTTTGAACCACTCTTTGGTTCTCAACCGAACCCTGATAAGCTCTCACCATAATGTCATGTAAAGACTCTATAAATCCTTTTAAAGCCATTCTTATTTCACCAAACTCGTCGTGTTCATAAATTCTAACGTCAATTGAAAGGTCTTTATTTTTTGCAATCATTAAAATCAGATTTTTTAAACTTCTAAGCTGCAACGCAAAAGAACGGATAATTAAAGAAGAAAGAACTATTATTACAATAATTGATACAATACCGAGTATCACATCTATAATAGCGGTATCTTTAATAACTGAAAGGTCTTTTTTAATTATTTTGGCAATCGTATCGTCTATTTGTTTAAGCTTGTTTATTTTTTTTGTAATGGTTTTAAACCAATATTCAGCGTCAATACCAAATCCGCCGGTAGTATGTTTTGCTATGGCCACAGCCCTCATCTTCTCAACCGCAGCAAAAGAAGGGTCTTTTATTATTTCATAATATAAAGATTTCATCTCTTTATTCGCATATGTCAAAAAGTCATCCAAATAAGCTCTCTGTTCGGCTATCAGGGTAATAAGTTTTGTATACATTCCCGGGGCGAATTTATCAGCACCAAACGTAGCGCTTAATACCGCCCTTTCTATTCCGGCTCTCTCTTTTGCTTTCAAAAACGAAGTATAAGCGGCAAGGTCCATAGCGATTTGTTTATTAGGAGCGTATGTCGCGCTCATACCTATAATTTTTAAAATCTGGGCATTCATTTGAGTATACCATTTAACCTCGTCTTTTAAAGAAATTTCAAAATTGTCCACTTTTCTTCTTATTTCAGGAAGTTTTGCAAGATAATCGTTAAGTTTGTCAATAGCTTCCTTAAATTCGGAAGGAAACTCAGACAAATCCATTTTTGTAAGAGTCTGTTTATATTCTTTTATTCTTTTATCGGTAAGCATTCTCTGTTTTGGCAGTATTTCTTTAAATTTTTTACCATGACTTCCGATATATCCGGCACTAGCCCCTCTTTCTTTTTGAGTTTCGTGAATAAGTCTGCTTAAAGACTGACTTAAATCAATCAGCTGTACAAGCTTTTCTTTTTGGGATTCATATACAAAGTGATGGTAAAGCTCTTTTCCCGTAAAATATACAACCATCGATACGGAAAAAATGACTATCAGTATAACCTTAGCTTTAACGCTAAGTTTTTTTAAAAAGTCCATTGTTGTCTCCCATTAGGATTTAATAATAAATCGTCTCTTTTTGATATAATTTAAATAGAATAATATCACAAAAAAGGAAAAGCATGAAAGCATATGATTTTTGCCTTCCAAACCAGGACGGCGTAGAAATATGTCTTAGGGATTTAAAAGGCAGATGGATTGTCCTATATTTTTATCCAAAAGACAATACACCCGGATGTACCACAGAAGCTAAAGAATTTAGCGCTCTTTTAGACGAATTTGAAAAGTTAGGAGCCGTAGTTATAGGAATAAGTCCCGACAGTCCCAAAAAACACTCTAACTTTATAGAAAAACACAACCTTAAAATAACCCTTTTAAGCGACGAAAACAAAGAAGTTTTAAAAGCGTACGGGGCATGGGGCAAAAAAAAGATGTATGGAAAAGAGTACGAAGGAGTTATACGCTCTACTTTTCTTATAGACCCAGACGGAAATATCGTAAAAGAATATAAAAAAGTAAAAGCAAAAGGTCATGCGGCCAACGTTTTAGAAGATTTAAAAGTTATTACAAATGAAACTGAAAATTAAAGCGATATCTTTTTTTCTTTTTTCATTTATCGTTTTTTTAATTTTTATATCGGCAATTCTTCCTTTAATAGACAACAAAGCTTTTAAAAGTTTTTCCGAAGCACTTTACTGGGCTATAGTAACCGTATCGACTGTCGGATACGGGGATATTACGCCAAGCAACATATATTCCAGAATAATAGCAGTTATTTTAATAATATACGGCCTAATGGCTATGAGTCTTTTTGCCGCATTTGTTACGGCTAAACTGGTAGAAATTATTATCGACAGATTTAAGGAATGGGAAATTATGGACAACGTACGAAATCATTTAATAGTATGCGGTTACAATCAGCAAACGCAGCTTTTGATAAATACTTTTTTGGAAAAAAAACTTTTTCCTCCAAATCAGATAGTATTAATTCACGAGCAGTTAACCCCTGAAATAGAAACGCTGCTTGAAAAATATAAAATAAAGTTTATCCAGGGAGATTTTTCAGAAGAAGAAATACTTAAAAAAGCAAAAGCCAACGAAGCTTTAAAAGCCCTTTTAATATCGGAGAACGAAATTAGCGATACAAAAATTTTATCGACAGCGATACTGCTAAAAGATTTAAAAAAAGACATCTATATAATAGCCCAGATAGCAAATCCTAAATTTCAGGTTTATCTTCAAAAAATCCACTGTGACGAAATAGTGCTCTCCAAAGAATACAACAGTTTTTTAATGGCAAAAAGCACTGTATCTCCCGGTATTTCAAAAGTCATTGGAGAAATATTAAAAGACGACAGTTTCTATATCAAAAGATACTACGGTAAAAAAACAACATACAAAATGTTGTTTGAAGAGTTTTTAAAAAAAGGGGAAATTTTAGTAGGTATTATAGAAAACTACGGAAGAGCCGATGAATTTATAAAAGAATTCGTAGAAGAGATAAAAAAAGAATCAAAAAGAATAACGGAATTCGTAAAATATTTAGAAGAAATAAAACATAAAGAACTAAATAAAGTTATTTTACACCCGAATGAAACTTATACAGTAAATAAGTTTTGCGGACTTATAATCTTAAGGAGAAAACCATGATACATCACCCTGTTTTCAGCGGCCTTACACAAAAAGAATTTGAAACCGCAATTAAATATTTTGAAAAGAAACTGTTTAAACCTGATGAATTTATTGTAAAAGAAAATGAAAACTCGGATATGGCTTTTTTACTGCTTGAAGGTGAAGTAGAAGTTATTAAACTTACGATATATAAAGACGATTATGTAATAGAAACAATAAAAGCGCCTTCTAAAAACTTTTTTGGAGAAGTGAATTTAATAGATAAAGGAGCCGTCACATCAACCATAAAAACCGTTACCGACACCGTTATTTTATATATAACCCATGAAAGGTTTAAAACTCTTACTTATTCTCATCCAAACATAGGGGTTAAAATGCTGTGGGTAATAGCCGAAGATTTGGCAAGACATTTAAGAAAAGCCGACCAGGATATAATTACCCTTTTCAACGCTTTTATAGAAATGGTGGAAAACGACTAAAAACCATACCTCTTCATAGCCGCAGCCGCCTCTTTTTTTAGTTCTTTTTCTTTCATAACGCGTCTTTTATCATGTAATTTTCTACCTTTTGCCACAGCTATTTCAAGTTTTGCTTTGTTTTTATTATTAAAATATATTTTCGTAGGTACAAGGGTATATCCTCTCTCACTCGTATATCCGGCAAGTTTTGCTATTTCGTCTTTATGTAAAAGCAGTCTTCTAGGTCTTTTCTCATCATGTTTAAATGCATTGTATGTTGTATCAAGATTACTTATATGTCCCTGAACCCACCAGGCTTCCCCGTCTTTTATTTTAACAAAACTGTCTTTAAGATTGGCCCTGCCGGCTCTAAGGGCCTTTACTTCACTTCCTTTAAGCTCTATTCCCGCTTCGTATTTATCGAAAATATCATAATCATGATACGCTTTTCTGTTTGTAGCGACTACTTTCATGCGACCTCCTTAGGTCTAAAGAGTGTTCCTTTTGCTTGATTGCCCTTTAAAAATTCTTCAACCGCTTCAAGATTTTCACCGCTTGTCAAAAACATAGGTTTGCCTCTTTCCATTAAAAATTTAGCGGCTTTTAATTTGGTAACAATTCCGCCTGTGGCAAAAGCGTCGTTGGGATTACATTCCTGAATAAGCCACTCGTTTTCTATGTTTTCCACAACCTCAATAGGCTTTGCGTTTTTATTGGTCTTTGGATTATCTGTATAAAACGCATCTATATCACTTATAATAAAAAGCATATCGGCATCGAAATAATACGTTACATAAGCGCTAAGCTGGTCGTTATCGCCAAAAAGTATCTCTTCTACCGAAACCGAATCGTTTTCGTTTATAATGGGAATAACTTTATTTTCAAGTAAAACGTTTATCATTTTTTTAGCGTTTTCGGTTCTTTTTCTACTGTCAAAATCAGCGGCCGTAACCAACACCTGGGCCACGGTTATTCCGTATTTATTAAACCTTTCTTTATATTCTCTCATCAAAAGAGGCTGACCGATTGCCGCAAGGGCCTGCTTGTTTTCAAGGCGGCTTTTATCAAGAGGACATTTCGTATATCCGGCTCCAACGGCACCCGAACTTACCAGCATAACTTCATATTCTCTGTTTAGTTTTGCAAGTAACTCCACTATCTTGTCAATTCTTGGAGAGAGTTTTCCGTTTTCATAAAGCGTAGCCGTGCCTACTTTAAATACCAGTCTCTTCATTTTCCGCATTTTCTTCTTCTTTTTTAGCTTTTTCTACCATATCCGCTAAAGCAAATTTAAGTGCTTCAAGATTTATTCTTGCCGCCGCACTGATAGGAAGTACAAATGTTTTATCATCAAAATGACACGGAAGTTCAGGGTCGGCTCCGTATTTTGGCTCTGTTTTTTCTATTCCCAGTTTTTCAAAAAACTCTTCAACTTTTGAAATATCAACAGTATCCACTTTGTTTAATGCTATGGCATAATCCCTGCTAGCAAGTTTCTCACTGTAGTTTTTCAGCTCTCTTTGCAGGGTTTTAAACTGATATACAGGGTCTCTAAATGATGCTAAATCAATTACATAAAGAATAATTTTGGTTCTTTCAATATGTTTTAAAAATTCAAGCCCGAGCCCCTTTCCTTCATGCGCCCCTTCAATAATTCCCGGGATATCGGCCATTATAAAACTTCTGTATTCATCTATTTTTACAACTCCTAATTTTGGAGTAAGCGTTGTAAATTCATAATTGGCAATTTCAGGTTTTGCATTGCTCAGAGCTGATATTAGGGTGGATTTCCCGGCATTTGGGAATCCGACAAGCCCAACGTCAGCAATAAGTTTAAGCTCCATTACAATCTCAAGCTCTTTTCCCTCTTCACCTGGCTGAGCGTATCTTGGCACCTGGTTTCTACTGCCTCTAAAATGCCAGTTGCCAAGTCCTCCTCTTCCTCCTTCAAGCAAAACTTTTCTCTCTCCGTGATATTTCATATCAAGTAAAACTTCTCCGGTATTTGCGTCTTTTATTAATGTCCCGGGAGGTACTTTAAGAATCAAATCTTCTCCATTTGATCCATGTTTTTTTCTGCCCTCTCCCGGACGCCCGTTTTTGGCTTTTAAAATTCTTTTACCTTTAAAATGAGAAAGAGTATGGGTATTATTGTCACACTCAACTATAACATCTCCCCCTTTTCCTCCGTCCCCTCCGTCAGGACCGCCTTTTGGAACAAATTTTTCACGTCTAAAACTTACACACCCGGCTCCGCCTTTACCGGATTTGACGGTAAGTTTAATATTATCAACAAACATATTTCCTCCTATTATTTGCATTTAATAAAAATGTAATCTTTAAATAAATCCAACTCTTTAAAACATTTAACTTTATAAATTAAATTATCCCGATAAAAAAAATAATAATTATACACGGGCTTTTTAACTATTTCCGTCTTATAAAATCTTATAAAACCTTTTTTACCAATTTCCTTTTTTTCTTCAACTTTTACAAAAGATTTATCACACTCTACTTTATCGATTTGTGCCATTACTTTTTTATGAGACGAAGTAAAAATTATCCATTTAGCAAAAGATACAGACACTAAAAATGCCACAATAAGTATTCTCATACTAAAACCCTAAATTTAATTTATAAAATTATACAAAGTCAAGAAGGAAAAAAGAAGAAAATTAATCTTTTGTAGGATAAACTGATACTTTTTTTCTGTTTTTATCTTTAATTTCAAACTTTACATACCCGTCTATTAAAGCGTAAATAGTATGGTCTTTTCCAAGTCCTACATTATTTCCAGGGTGAACTTTTGTTCCTCTTTGTCTGATAATGATATTTCCAGCTCTTACGAACTCTCCACCAAATTTTTTAACGCCGAGTCTTCTACCGGCTGAGTCTCTGTTATTCTGAGTTGAGCCTTGCCCTTTTTTATGTGCCATTTTGTCTCCTTAAATTAAGCTATGATTTCTTTAACTCTAACTTTTGTATAATCTCTTCTAAATCCTCTTTTTTTCTTAGAGTCTTTTCTTCTTCTCTTTTTGAAAATAATAACTTTTTTACCTCTGTAGTTTCCGATTACTTCTAAAACTACTTTAGCCCCCTCAACATTCGGAGTGCCTACTTTAGTTTCATCTCCGGATACCAACAAAACATCGCTAATTTCAATAGTTTGTTTTGGTTCCGCTCCTTCAATTCTATCAAGGTCCAATACGTCTCCAACATTTACTTTATATTGTTTTCCACCATGTTTAATTACTGCATACATTCTCTTAACCCTTTAATTGGTTTTTTAGTGTGAAATATTACACTCTCAAACTTAAACAAAACTTAATTTAAGTTTTGTTTAAGATTAATCTTCGATAACCGCTATACACTCTATCTCTACTTTTGCACCTTTAGGAAGCTCTTTTACGGCAACCGTACTTCTTGCCGGTTTATGAGAAAAATATTCCGCATATATTTCGTTTACCGCCGTAAAATTATTAATATCATCAAGAAAAATAGTCGTTTTTACTACGTTTTCTATCTTAGCACCCGCAGCTTCCAAAACGGCTTTTAAATTTTCGCATACCTGTTTTGTCTGAGTCTTTACATCCGCATCTAAAAATTCCCCGTTTGGAGTTAACGCTATTTGTCCGGAAGTAAACACCATATTTCCGACTTTAACAGCCTGAGAATAAGGTCCTATGGCTTCTGGTGCGTTTTTTGTATAAACTTTTTGCATAAAATCTCCTTTTTTCAAATAATTATACCCTCTTTTTTAGCTTTTTTAAGAGCTTCTTTTGTTAAAAATCTGCCTATTTCTATAAGCTCCGGAGCTTTATGAAAATCATACCAGCTCGCTATGTTTTGAGGTATTTTGATTTCTATATCGGGGATATACTCGGCTTTTCTGTATCTGAAAATAGCCTCCATCATTAAATTTATAGATTGATTTACAACATCCTCCTTTTCGCTAAATATCTTTTTCCATACATCTTCTAATATATTTTGTTTTTTTCTAATTTCATAAGGCAGCTCGATATCAATAACTTTATTATCTCCGTATAAATTAACGGCAATTATAATATCGCTCATATCACTCATAACAGGCGCTACAGGCATTAAATTCAACACTCCGCCATCCACCAATATTCTACCGTTTATTTTAACGGGTTCAAAAAAACCCGGAATTGCACTTGAAGCTTTAACGGCTGTCCACAAATCACCTTTTTGAAACCAAATTTCTTTTTTCTTCGTCAAATCCGTAGCAACCGCTGTAAATTTCACAGGAAGATGTTCTATTTTATGTTCTCCGGCTAATTCTTTGACTTTATTGAATATTTTATCTCCATCTAATTTAAAAGGCGGTTTATAAAACTTAAAAATATCCAAAAAATCCAAACTCATAACCCAGTTTTTATACTTTTCCAAGGCCCCACAAGCTTCGACAGCGCCTATTACAGCCCCCATAGAGGTACCGGAAATGCTCATTATCTCAAAACCGTAACTTTTAAGTTCTTCTATAACTCCTATATGAGCATATCCTCTAGCTCCACCACCGCTTAATACAAGGGACACTTTCATAAAAATAACCTTTTTTTTAAATTATAACATTGTTGGATTAAATGATTTTTAAAGAAATAAAAGAAGAAAGAAAAATTATCTTTTTGAGAATTGAGGAGATTTTCTTGCTTTCTTTTTCCCGTATTTTTTTCTTTCTACCACTCTTGCGTCTCTTGTTAAAAGTCCCGCAGGTTTTAGAATGCTTCTGAATTCAGGTGCGTATTCAACAAGAGCTTTTGAAATTCCGTGTTTAACAGCATCAGCCTGAGCCGCAAACCCACCGCCTATTACCTTAACTTCGATATCAAAGTTACCTTCTTGTTTAGTAAGCATTAAAGGCCATCTAACTCTAAGCTTAAGAGCTTCTCTTCCTCCTAGAAATTCATCAAGAGGTTTTCCGTTTACCGTAATAATCCCGCTCCCGTTTTTAAGCCATACTTTAGCTACCGCTTCTTTTCTTTTTCCAGTTGCGTAAATTCTTCCATGCATTTTCATTAGTTACCCTTTACTTGAGCTGTATGAGGATGATTTTCACCTGCATAAACTTTTAATTTTTTAAGCATTTTTCTTCCAAGTTTAGTTTTAGGAAGCATTCCCCTAGTTGCCAGTTTAAATAATTTTTCCGGATTGTTTTTAAGAAGTTTTTCAACGGTCTCTTCTTTAACATGACCGAAATATCCGGTATGTTTATAATATCTGTCTTCAAGTTTTTTAGAAGTTGAGAATCTGACTTTATCCGCATTGATAACAACTACATAATCCCCGCAGTCTACGTGAGGAGTATAATAAGGTTTATGTTTACCTCTTAAAATAGTAGCAATTTCAGTAATCAATCTACCAAAAGTCTTATCTTTAGCATCTATTAAAATCCAATCTCTTTTAACATCTTCTTCTCTTATAGATTTAGTAAATTTCATTATCACACCTTTTGTGAATTTTTTAGGTATGAAATTGTAGTCTCCAAAACTTAAGAAAAACTTAATTTAAGTAAACTTTAAGGTTAGAAACTTGAAAATTTAACTATAAGGTCAACTTCTCCGGCGGGAATTCTAAGTTCTCTTGATATTTCTTCTATCGAATAACCGTTTTTATAAAGAGTCAGTATCCTCTCCCTGTCAAGTTCTCCTATATTGGTAATATTTTGAATTTTGTCTTTTTTCAAATCTATTTTAAGCTTTGCCAGTTCTTCTTGAATTTCAATATAAAAAGCCTTGTTTTTCTCTTCTAAAGCTCTCATATCGTCCACTAAAGAGTCCATAATCTCTTCAAGCCTTTCAATAGCTCCTATAAGAGGTTTGTTTTTATCTTTCTTTTTCAGTTCGAAAAGTTCCTTGTTTATATCCTCAAGGGCAAGTTCCAAAGCTCCAAACTTCTGTTCTATAAGTTTATCTCTTTTTAAAATATAGATAAACAAAAAAAGAACAAAAAAACTAAGTCCGCCGAACATTAAATATATAATAACGTTACCGTCCATTTTTTGCTCTCATTTCTCTTATTATAGCCCTTTCCCTGGCCGTTATATAAGCGTTATAATCTTTTATATCCCTGTCATGCATATGAAGAATTTTAGCTTTTTTTTCATCCAATGCTTCAAAAATAACAGGCACTTTTCTTTCGGGGAAAACAGGCAAATCAAATCTTCCGTAATATTTTTTACCATGTTCAAAAATAGAATCTTTTATCTCAAACCCTTCAAATCCGACTCCCGAGGTTTCACTGTTGAATTTTAAAGGCAAAAGTTCCTTTTTTTCGTTTTTAACAATTGAAGTTAGTTCGTCCACTTTTCTGTGAAGGGCTATTAAAAGCTCAAGAAGTACCGGGTCTGTTTCTTTTGTTTCTCCCCTGGCTTTTGCAAGTTTTATATATTGTCCTATAGGGTCTTCCGTTTCGGCTCCAAGCTTATCAAACTCCTCTTTTAATTTCTCGTTAAGTTCGTCAAATTCGATTGTTACGTATGCGGGAACCAGTCTCATCCAACCGCCTTATCCAAAATTATTAATATTAAAAACACTATTCCGAGTATCCCGTTTACATCAAAAAACGCTTTTGGAATATTTTTATAATCACGGCTTACGAGTTTATGTTCGTAATAAAGCATACCGGCGGCAAAAATCACAGCCAACCATCCAAAAAAACCAACTCCGGCATAAGCTGAAAAAAGAGCCCAGAAAATCACGGCTAAAACATGAAACATCCTCGATATAAACACGGCACCTTTTTCCCCTACCATAGCGGGAATGGAATAAAGCCCCTCTTTTTTATCAAACTCCATATCCTGAAGCGAATATAAAACATCAAACCCGGCAACCCAAAACATAACGCCAAAAGCCAAAAAAACACTCCAGCACGGAATAGTCCCCGTTACGGCTACGGCTCCCGCAATCGGAGCAAGCCCCAGAGATACACCTAAAACCAGATGTGAAAACTCGCTAAATCTTTTAAAATAACTGTATCCCCCCAATATTATTAAAACAGGGATAGAAAGTTTAAAAGCCAAATCGTTAATCATATAGGCACTGCCGATAAAAATAAGAGCGTTTGCCAGAATAAAAAGCTTTATTTCGCTTTCGCTCACTTCTCCAGTAACCGAAGGTCTATCCTGAGTCCTGGGATTTTTGGCATCAATATCCCTGTCAACAAGCCTGTTTACCGCCATAGCAAAGTTTCTTGCGCTAACAGCAGCCAAAAGACCTAAAATAAAAAGTTTCCACCCAAACCATCCATCCGCCGCTACTATCATAGCAATCAGTATAAAAGGTATGCTAAAAATAGTATGCGAAAATTTCACAAGTTCCATATATTTTTTTATCACTGCTTTTCCCTTAATAAATCATTTTATCCTTATATTTTGTATAATTGTAACAAAAAAGGAAAAAATGTTTGCAATAATAGGACCAACGGCCAGCGGAAAAAGCGATTTGGCTATAAAACTAGCGTTAAAACTCGGATATGAAATACTCTCTTTAGACAGTCTGAGCATATATAAAGAAGTAGATATAGCATCGGCAAAACCTTCAAAAGATGAACTCTCTTTGGTAAAACATTACGGAATAGACGAAATATACCCAAACGAAAAATTCGACGTAAACAAATTTATAAATATATATAAAAAAATTCAACATGATAAAATAATAATAGTGGGCGGAACGGGTTTTTATTTAAAAGCTATGATAGAGGGAATTTCCACAATGCCCAAAATTTCAGAAGAAATAAAACAAAAAGCCAAAAAAGGAAATTACGAAACCCTAAAAAAAATAGACCCCGCTTTTGCTGCAAAAATATCTCCAAACGACTCATACAGAATTCAAAAAGGGCTTGAAATATTTTACGCCACATCCACACCTCCTACACAATATTTCAAACTAAACCCGCCAAAACCTGTACTTCCCAATATTCCCATTTTTGAAATAGAAGTTAAAAGAGACGTCTTAAGGGAACGTATTAAAAAAAGAACGGAAAAAATGTTTAAAAACGGCCTTATAGACGAAGTAGCGTACCTTGAAAAAAAATACCGCGACAGAAGACTTCTGGCATTAAAAGCCATAGGGGTTAAAGAAGTGCTTGATTATTTTAACGGAAAATACGATTATGAGTCATTAAAAGAAAAAATAATAACAAACACCGCCAGACTGGCAAAAAGACAGCAGATTTTCAATAAAACCCAGTTTAAAAACAAAATATCCGCTCCCCTTGAAAAGCTTGAAGAAA